>JAUZPH010000020.1 GCA_030706065.1 Bacillota bacterium
AGCCATGAGATTAGCATCACATAAACTGCCTGTAAGTACAAAGTTTGTTACTAGAAGAGATTTTGAGGAAATGGGTGGTGAAGTAAATGAAGGCTAGAGAAGTACAGGAATTAAGAGAAGGTAGCCCTCAGGAATTAGTAGTTAAGCTCAATGACCTGAAAGCAGAGCTCTTCAACTTGAGATTTCAACTGGCAACAGGCCAGCTAGAAAACCCAATGAGAATCAAAGAGGTTAAAAAATCTATAGCCCAGATTAAAACCATCATTAGAGAAGAAGAACTTAAAGCATTTAGGCAGTAAGCTGAAAGGAGGTTCGTCCTATGGAAAGAGGAAATAGAAAGACAAGAATAGGTAGAGTTGTTTCAGATAAAATGGAAAAGACAATAGTGGTTGCCGTTGAAACAAAGGTACGTCATCCATTGTATGGTAAGACCGTTAACAGAACTACTAAATTCAAAGCTCATGATGAAAATAATGAAGCTAAGATTAATGATAGAGTTCTTATCATGGAGACTAGACCATTATCAAAGGATAAGAATTGGAGATTGGTTGAAATAGTTGAAAAAGCTAAGTAGCTTATAGACTGAAAGGAGGGTTTTAAAATGATACAGCAGCAAACTATTTTGAAGGTAGCAGATAATTCTGGTGCAAAAGAAATAATGTGCATAAGAGTATTAGGTGGTTCCAAGAGAAAGTATGGAAACATTGGAGATATAATAGTTGCTAGTGTTAAAAGTGCAACACCAGGCGGAGTTGTTAAAAAAGGTGATGTTGTAAAAGCTGTAATAGTAAGATCGGTAAAAGGCCTAGGAAGAGCCGACGGTTCATATATCAGATTTGATGAAAACGCTGGAGTTATCATTAAAGAAGATAAGACACCAAGAGGAACTCGTATCTTCGGACCTGTTGCTAGGGAGCTAAGAGATAAGGAATTTACAAAAATATTATCATTGGCACCTGAAGTTCTATAAGATAGGGAGGTGGCTTCATTGTTAAATAATATACACGTTAGAAAGCAGGATACAGTAGTAGTTGTATCTGGTAAAGATAAGGGCAAGGTTGGAGAAGTTCTTCATGTATCCCCTAAGAAGGGTAAAGTTGTTGTTAAAGGCGTTAATGTAGTAACTAAACATGAAAAACCAAGCAGAGCTAACATGAATGGTGGAATAGTTCATAAAGAAGCACCAATATTCAGTTCAAAGGTTATGCTTTACTGCAATAACTGCAAGAAGGCGACAAGAATTGCTCACAAGATATTGGATGATGGAACAAAGGTAAGAGTTTGTAAGCATTGCGGAGAAACATTCTAAGATTTGAAAGGAGGTCAACCTAATGGTTCCAAGACTACAAGAAAAGTACAATAATGAAGTAGTTCCGGCTTTAATGGAAAAGTTCGGCTACAAAAACATAATGGAAGTTCCAAAGTTGGAGAAGATAGTTTTAAATATGGGTGTTGGAGAAGCTAAGGATAATGCTAAGGTATTAGAATCAGCAGTTGCTGACATGCAGCTTATAACTGGACAGAAGCCGGTTATAACCAGAGCAAAAAAATCCGTAGCTAACTTTAAAATAAGAGAGAATATGCCTATAGGCTGCAAGGTTACATTGAGAAAGCTGAACATGTATGAATTTGCTGATAAGCTTATGAATGTAGCACTCCCAAGAGTTAGAGATTTTAGAGGAGTTTCCGATAAGTCCTTTGATGGAAGAGGAAACTACACATTCGGTATTAAGGAACAATTAATATTCCCTGAAGTAGAATATGATAAGATCGATAAAGTTAGAGGTATGGATATAATATTCGTAACAACTGCAAAGACAGACGAGGAAGCAAGAGAATTATTAAGGTTCCTTGGTATGCCATTTGCTCAGAAATAAGGAGGGTAAACTGTGGCACGTAAGGCGATGATTGAAAAATGGAAAAAAGAACCCAAGTATCAAACAAGAGCTTACACTAGATGCAGAATTTGTGGAAGACCACATGCTGTATTAAGAAAATATGGAATATGCCGTATTTGTTTCAGAGAGCTTGCATACAAGGGTCAAATACCAGGATGTAAAAAGGCAAGCTGGTAATCAATTCATAGTAGTGAAAGGAGGCACAATCAATGGTTATGACAGATCCTATCGCAGACTTGCTAACTCGTATAAGAAATGCAAATACTGCGAAACATGAAATAGTAGAAGTACCTTCTTCAACAATAAAGAAGGCTATAGTTAATATATTGCTTCAAGAAGGATATATAAAGGACGTTGAGGAATATAACGATGGTGTTGTTCCAATGCTGAGACTTGCATTGAAGTATGGTCCCGCTAAGGAGAAGATCATCAGCGGCTTAAAGAGAATATCTAAGCCAGGCTTGAGAGTTTACTGCAGGAAGGATGAAATTCCAAAGGTTCTTAACGGACTGGGAGTTGCATTAATTTCTACATCAATGGGAATTATGCCAGACAGAGATGCAAGAAAGAACGGATTAGGCGGAGAAGTAATCTGCTATATCTGGTAGTTAAGAAACTCAATAGTATGCTAGTTAGAGTAGATTTTGGTTAATAGAGTTAGGGTGGCATTTACATTGGCTCTAGTGGCCAAATATTCTATTGTTAGCACAAAGATAAATGTGTACACAAAGACTAACAGGAGACGTAACAATTGATAATTGTTACGCGCCCCAAAGGAATACCAAGGGGAAAACAATTGATAATTGTTTTGTGCCCACGAAGTCATACAGGAGGCTCAACAATTAATAGTTGTTGAGTAACAGCAAAGCCAAACAGGAGGCATGACAATTGATAATTGTCATGTGCACACAAAGACCAACAGGAGGTGTAATCATGTCAAGAATCGGAAGGATGCCGATAGCTATACCTGCTGGAGTTACTGTAGATGTAACACCAGACAACGTTGTTACTGTTAAAGGCCCAAAAGGACAGTTAACCAGAACAATGCACAAGGACATAAAGATAGCTATTGAAGACAATAATGTGGTTGTTACAAGACCAAGCGATGTAAAAGAACACAGAGCTCTTCACGGATTAACAAGAGCGCTTTTAAATAACATGGTAAAGGGAGTAACTGAAGGATATCAGAAGACTCTTGAATTAGTTGGAGTAGGATACAGAGCAGCATTACAAGGTAAGAAGTTAGTTATGAACCTTGGATACTCTCATCCGGTTGAGGTAGAACCTGTAGAAGGAATTACATTTGAAACTCCAGCTCCAAACAGAATTATTGTAAGAGGAATCGACAAGGAAGTAGTTGGAGCCGTTGCTGCTGATATCAGAACTTGGAGAAAGCCTGAACCATACAAGGGCAAGGGTATCAAGTATGATAATGAAGTTATCAGACGTAAGGAAGGTAAGACCGGTAAGAAATAGTTGAAAGGAGTGAACCCTGATGTACAATAAGGAAGACAGAAGTTTGTCTAGAAGAAGACGTCATACAAGAGTACGTAAAAAGATAACTGGTACTGCTGAAAGACCAAGACTTTGCGTATTCAGAAGTGAAAGAAATATATACGCTCAGATAATAGACGATGTTGCTCAGAAGACATTGGTTGCTGCTTCTTCAATTGAAAAAGATTTTGGAGCAGAACTTGGAAGCAATAAGGAAGCTGCAAAGCTCGTTGGAGAATTGTTAGCAAAGAGAGCAATTGAAAAAGGAATAAAGGAAGTAGTTTTCGATAGAGGCGGATACATTTATCACGGGAGAGTTCAAGAACTTGCTGAAGGAGCAAGAGAAGCAGGCTTAGAGTTCTAGAAGGAGGGAAATAAATGAGAATAGATCCTAGCACACTGGACCTTAAAGAAAAGGTCGTAAGTATAAATAGAGTTGCTAAGGTTGTTAAGGGTGGTAGAAACTTTAGATTCAGCGCCCTTGTGGTTGTAGGCGATGAAAACGGCCATGTAGGCGTTGGAATCGGTAAATCAGCTGAAATTCCTGAAGCAATAAGAAAAGGAATTGAAGACGCAAAGAAGAACCTTGTTGAGGTAGCTTTGGTTGGAACAACTGTTCCTCATACAATTGAAGGAATATTCGGCACTGGTAAAGTGCTCATTATGCCTGCTACCGAAGGTACTGGAGTTATAGCCGGAGGTCCTGCAAGAGCAGTGCTTGAACTGGCTGGATTAAAGGACGTTAGAGCCAAGTCCTTAGGTTCAAATAACCCAAGAAATATGGTTAACGCAACTATCAACGGATTGTCAGGATTAAGAACAGCTGAGCAGATTGCAAAGCTGAGAGGCAAGTCTGTTGAAGAGATACTAGGTTAGGAGGGAAGAACCTTGGCTAAACTTAGATTAACACTGACAAAGAGCCTTATCGGCAGAAACAAAGCACATATAGCTACAGCCAACGCTCTTGGTTTGAAAAAGATTGGAAATGTAGTAGAGCATGAGGATAATCCTCAGATAAAAGGCATGGTAAATAAGATTAACTATCTTATAAAGATAGAAGAGGTTTAGTATATACTTATAAATGAGAAGCAGGAGACGTAACAATTAATAATTGTTGTGTTCAAAAAAGAATAGCAGGAGGTGTAATCACATGAAACTTCACGAGTTACAGCCAGCAGTTGGTGCAAAGAAGTCACCAAAAAGAGTTGGTAGAGGAACTGGTTCTGGGTTAGGAAGAAATTCTGGTAAAGGTGAAAAAGGCCAGAATTCCAGAACAGGAGGCGGAGTTAGACCTGGATTTGAAGGCGGACAGATGCCTTTGTACAGAAGACTTCCTAAGAGAGGTTTTACTAATATATTTGCAAAAGAGTACGCAGTAATTAACATTGATAGATTGAATGTTTTTGAAAATGGAACAGTTGTAACACCTGAATTATTACTAGAAAACAGAATAGTAAGTAAGTTATATGACGGCGTTAAGATCCTTGGAAACGGGGACTTAGAGAAGAGCATAACGGTTAAGGCAACTAAATTTTCAAAAACAGCAGCTCAAAAGATAGAGGCCGCTGGAGGAAAAGTAGAGGTGGTTTAGTATGTTATCAACTCTCAAAAATGCCTTTAAGGTTCCGGACCTTAAAAAAAGAATATTCATGACATTATTCCTGGTGGCGGTATATAGGCTGGGAGCCCATATACCGGTTCCGGGAATAGATGCTTCGGTTATTAAGGACAGAATGAATCCTAATGATAATACATTATTGGGCTTCTATGATTTAATATCCGGCGGCGCTATAAGAAATTTTAGTATTTTCGCTATGGGGGTAGTACCCTACATAAACTCTTCAATTATTATGCAGCTGCTTACAGTTGCTATACCTTATTTGGAGCAGCTTTCCAAGGAAGGTGAAGAAGGAAGAAAGAAGATACAGAAGTATACAAGGAATGTTGCAGTATTTTTAGGCTTTATACAGGCCTATACAACCTATGTAATCATATATAACTACGGTGCACTTCCGGGTGTAGCAACCTTCAGTCTCACCACATTCTTGATTTTATTGACGCTGACAACAGCATCAACTTTCCTGATGTGGTTAGGTGACGCAATAACTGTCAAGGGACTAGGAAATGGTATATCCTTATTGATATTCATAAATATTATTTCCTCACTGCCTCAATCTGCTGGCAGTGTTGCAGTACTTTCAAGTTCCGGATCAGTTAACTTGGTTCAGGTTCTCGTACTGGCAGCAGTATTCGTACTGATGATAATTGCAGTAATATACATGACCCTTGCTGAGAGAAGAATAACAGTTCAGTATGCAGGTAAGACCGTTGGTAACAAGTCCTTCAAAGGACAGACATCCCATATACCTTTCAGTCTTACATCCACAGGAGTAATAGCAATAATATTTGCAATGTCAGTTATGACATTCCCAACTACAATAGCAAGGTTCTTCACAGGAAAGGCCTGGAGTGACTGGGTACTAAACAGTCCCTACAGTATCTTTAATGAAAGTACCATAGCTTATCCTATATTTTATGCAGTTTTGGTTATATTCTTCTCATGGTTCTATTCCGAGGTTACCTTTAAGCCTGAAGAGATGGCTGAAAACATATATAAGTCATCGGGCTTTATTCCAGGTATAAGACCGGGAAAACCAACTGCAAAGTATATTTCAAAAGTATTGCTTAGGGTAGCGATTATAGGAGGTCTGTTTGCGTCAGTAATTGCAATTTCACCTATAATTGTCAATAATCATACTACCTTTAAGAATATTAAATTTGGAGGAACTTCAATTTTAATTCTTGTAAATGTTGCTTTGGATACTGTAAGAGTCCTGGAATCGCAATTGGTAATGCGACATTATCATGGATTCCTGAAATAGTATAAATTTTGGGGATGAAGTCAATTGAGAATTGTAATAATGGGTCCTCCGGGAGCAGGAAAAGGTACTCAGGCAAAATCGATAAGCTTGAGATATCGCATACCACATATATCAACAGGAGATATATTTAGAAAAAATATATCGAACAACACAACTCTAGGCCTGGCTGCCAAAAGCTATATAGATGCTGGGGACTTGGTACCGGATAATATTACTATTTCTCTGGTATTCGACAGGCTCAACAATGAAGACTGCAAGGACGGTTTTCTTCTTGATGGGTTCCCAAGGACAGTAGAACAGACTGCTGCTCTTGATAACTATCTTTCTGTGAAGGGGGTACAACTGGACGCAGTCGTATTGTTGAGTGTACCTAATGAGTTCATACTTGACCGCATGACGGGAAGAAGAAGTTGTACTTTATGTGGAGCGAGCTATCATATCAGGTATAATCCTCCTGTTGTCGCAGGAAAATGCGATATTTGCGGCAGCGATATCATACAGCGCAAGGATGACACTGAAGAAACTTTGAGAGAACGGCTGGAAGTATATGAGTTACAGACACGCCCCATGATCGATTACTACAAACCCAGAGGAATACTTTTAGAGGTTAATGGAACAAAGGGCATCAATGAAGTATTCGAAAATATATGTGATAGTCTGGGGGCGGGTAAAGTAAATGATAATAATTAAACGTGATATGGAAGTAGAATACATGAGGCATGCTGGTAAGGTAGTTAGTAATACCCTTGTAGCATTACAAGAGGTAGTAAAACCTGGTATGACAACTGCAGAGTTGGATAGAATAGCAGAAGATATAATATTGAAGCAGGGAGCGATACCTTCATTTAAGGGTTATCACGGTTTTCCCGCCTCGATATGTGCCTCTGTGAATAATGAAGTAGTTCATGGAATTCCAAGCAAAAGAGTCCTTGAAGAAGGCGATATAATTAGTATTGATTGTGGGGCATACCTAAAGGGTTATCATGGCGATGCTGCCAGAACAGTTCCTGTAGGAAGGGTTACCGGTGAAGCTCTGGAGCTTATCAAGGTTACGGAGCAAAGCTTTTTTGAAGGAGTTAAGAAGGCTGTAGTTGGGAATAGGTTAACGGATATAAGCAATGCTATACAGATTTATGTAGAGAAGTTTGGTTTTTCCGTTGTACGGACCTTTGTGGGCCATGGAATAGGAAAAGATATGCATGAAGAGCCTAATGTCCCGAACTATGGTGCTCCTGGAAGAGGACCAAAGCTTGTAGCAGGAATGGTTTTAGCAATAGAACCGATGGTTAATAGAGGAAGTCAACACGTTTCAATAGAGAGTAACGGGTGGACGGCTGTAACAATCGATGGCAGTCTGTCGGCACATTACGAGAACACTGTGGCTATACTGGATAATGGCCCCGAGATTTTAACTATATAGAAACCTCGTAGTTTTTAACATTACAGGGCAAACGTTGAGGTGAAAGCTTTGGAAAAGGATGACATATTAGGCGGAGTAGTACTTTCAAAAGCCGGAAGAGATAAGGATAAACCCTTTATTATAGTGGGCATAATCAACGAAGATTATGTACTGCTGGCAGATGGAAAGTTGAGGCCGGAAAAAAAACCTAAGAAAAAAAAGTTGAGGCATCTGCGCTTTACTGATATAATAGCTGAGGACATAAAAAATGATATTTTATCAGGTAGAGAACTGAAGGATTCAACTATTAGAAGTTTTTTGCAGTTGAATGACATAAACAAGGAGGTTTGATTACCTTATGTCAAAAGAAGATGTAATTGAAATGCAGGGTACAGTTCTTGAGGCTTTACCAAATGCAATGTTTTTAGTACAATTAGAAACTGGCCAAAAGATACTTGGCCATATATCCGGGAAATTAAGAATGAATTTTATAAGGATTCTTCCGGGTGACAAGGTTACACTTGAACTTTCTCCCTATGATTTAACAAGAGGGAGAATCACCTGGAGAGCAAAGTGATAAGGAGGGTTAGCTATGAAAGTAAGGCCGTCAGTAAAACCTATATGTGAAAAATGTAAGGTTATTAAAAGAAAAGGTAGAGTAATGGTAATCTGTGAAAACCCTAAACACAAACAGAAACAGGGTTAATCTGGGATTAACATGTTTGAAATGTTTTAGGTGCGGCTGAAGTAGAATATCTACTTACCTGGAACTTTATATATAATTTATATGACTAAGGATTTATAACCTAGGAGGTGTAAAATTTAATGGCAAGAATTTCTGGTGTAGATATACCAAAAGAGAAGAGAGTAGAAATCGGCCTGACATATATATTCGGTATCGGTTTACCAAGCTCTCAGAAGATATTAAGTGAAACAGGAATAAATCCTGATACTAGAGTTAGGGATTTAACTGAAGAAGAAGTTAATAAACTAAGAGACCATATCAACAAGAACTTTAAGGTTGAAGGTGACCTGAGACGTGACATAGCATTGAACATAAAGAGACTTATTGAAATTGGTTGCTATAGAGGAATAAGACACAGAAAGGGCCTTCCTGTAAGAGGACAGAGAACCAAGACTAACGCTAGAACAAGAAAAGGTCCAAAGAGAACAATTGCTGGTAAGAAGAAAAAGTAGTAAGGAGGGACTGGAATGGCAGCTCAAAAGGTAAAGAAGACTAGAAGAAGAAAAGAGAGAAAAAATGTTGAGCACGGAGCAGCTCATATAAAATCAACTTTCAACAATTCAATCGTAACTATAACTGATAGTGTTGGAAATGCACTTTCATGGTCCAGTGCCGGAGCATTAGGTTTCAGAGGTTCAAGAAAGAGTACACCATATGCTGCACAGATGGCATCAGAAACCGCAACAAAGGCTGCAATGGAACATGGCTTGAGAACTGTTCAGGTTTATGTAAAAGGACCTGGAGCAGGCAGAGAGGCTGCTATAAGATCTCTACAAGCTGCTGGTTTGGAAATAACATTGATAAAAGATGTTACTCCGATACCACATAACGGATGCAGACCACCAAAAAGAAGAAGAGTATAATTATTGAAGTAACAGGAGGCGAAATCATTGATAATGGTTTCGTGTCAGAGAGTATTACAGGAGGCGAAACCATTGATAATGGTTTCGTGCCACGGAGAATAGCAGGAGGTGTAATTAATGGCAAGGTATACTGGAGCTGTATGTAGAATATGCAGAAGAGAAGGTATGAAGCTATTCCTGAAAGGGGATAGATGCTATACAGGCAAATGTGCAATAGACAGAAGAAATTATGCACCAGGTCAGCACGGTGCAGCTAAGAAAAAGTTATCCAACTATGGATTACAATTAAGAGAAAAGCAGAAGGCTAAGAGATTATATGGAGTTCTTGAAAGCCAGTTCAGAACTTATTATGAAAAGGCTGATAGATTAAGAGGAATAACAGGTGAAAACTTGTTAAAGCTTCTTGAGATGAGATTAGACAATGTAGTCTTCAGATCAGGCTATGGAGATTCCAGAAAGGAAGCAAGACAGCTTGTTACTCATGGACATTTCCTTGTAAATGGTAAGAAGGTAGATATTCCATCCTACCAGGTATCAGTAAATGACGTAATTACAGTAAAAGAAAAGAGCAGACAGACAGAATTATTCAAGGCTTTTGCTGAAAATCCTAAGACTCTACCAACTTGGTTGAGTGCAAATCCTGAAAATTATGAAGCAAGAGTAATTGCTGAGCCATCAAGAGCTGATATACAAGTACCAGTTAATGAAACACTAATTGTTGAGTTATACAGCAAGTAATAATTAATTCAGTTCATCGAATTAAGATTGAATGGCTTAGTTTGAGATATACACAGCTAAGTAAACAGTTCAGACTTGGCAAATAAAGAATCAGTTGCCCTCAAAATAAGGTTGCCATTTAATTAATAAGGAGGGTTTGTGAATGTTAGAGATAGAAAAGCCAAAAATTGAATGTGTAGAGTCTAGCGAAGACGGCACATATGGCAAGTTTGTGGTAGAACCCCTTGAGAGAGGATATGGTATTACTCTTGGTAATGCTATGAGAAGAATCCTTCTCTCATCCTTGCCAGGTGTTGCTGCAAGTGCAGTAAAAATAGATGGAGTGCTCCATGAATTTTCAACGGTACAGGGTGTAAAAGAAGACGTTCCTGAATTGATTTTAAATATAAAGGCTCTTGCGTTGAAGATGACAGGAGAGGGCCCGAGGACTATATATATAGACGCCAAAGGACCTGGTGAAGTCAAGGGTACAGATATAAAAACTGACGGTGATATTGAAGTTATTAACAAGGACTTACATATCGCCACTCTTGATGATAATGCCAAATTATATATGGAGATCACTGTTAACAGAGGAAGAGGATATGTATCCCAAACCAAGAACAAGGGAGAAGAGCTTACAATATCCACGATTCCTGTAGATTCCATATACACTCCTGTAAAAAGAGTTAATTTCACAGTTGAAAATACAAGAGTCGGTCAGATTACTGACTATGATAAGCTGACTTTAGAGATATGGACTAACGGTACTATCAAGACCGATGAGGCCATAAGCTTATCAGCTAAGATACTGATAGAACATTTTAAACTATTTATGACTCTGACAGATCACGCAAACAATGTTGAAATAATGGTAGAAAAAGAAGAAGACAAGAAGGAAAAGGTTCTTGAGATGACTATCGAGGAACTTGATCTTTCAGTCCGAAGCTATAACTGTCTGAAGAGAGCCGGTATCAATACCGTTCAGGAGTTAACCGAGCGTTCAATGGAAGATATGATGAAGGTTAGAAATTTAGGCAAGAAGTCATTGGAAGAAGTTGAAAAGAAACTGCGTGACCTTGGTCTGAGTTTAAAAGAAAGTGATGAGTAAGGAGGTATAGACATGGCAGAACAACGTAAGTTAGGTCTTCCTACAGACCAAAGAATAGCTATGCTTAGAAACCTGGTAACAAGCCTGTTAAAGCATGGTAAGATAGAGACTACAGTAACTAGAGCCAAAGAAACAAGATCTCTTGCTGAAAAGATGATTACTCTTGCAAAAAGAGGAGATCTACACGCAAGAAGACAGGTTTTAGCTTTCGTTACAGAGGAAGATGTTGTTGCAAATTTATTCGACAACGTTGCTCCAAAGTATGCTGAAAGAAAAGGCGGATACACTAGAATGTATAAGATTGGGCCAAGAAGAGGAGACGGCGCTGAAGTCGTTATTCTTGAATTGGTTTAAATCATTAAAGGGGATTAAGTATAAGTCTGGCTTAGTCCCCATTTTATTCTTATTTTCGGATTTCTAAAAAAATTCCTGTAGACCGGGAATAATCTGTAGTAGAAAGTAGATTAGGTTTATGTTAATCTACTTTCTAATGGGGATTATCACAGAGTGCCTCTGCGTTTTGCAGCAGGTGGATAATGATTGTCAAAGGGGTTAAAATTATGGACGAAAATATGGTTTTATGTGAAAATGTAGTTTTCAAATATATGGGACATGACGGTGAAGAGCCGAAGGTGGCTATAGATGGAGTAGACCTGAATATAAAAAAAGGGGAGTTCCTTGTTATCCTTGGCCATAACGGATCTGGAAAATCAACACTTGCAAAGCATATGAATGCACTGCTTTTGCCGACGGAAGGCAAGGTTTATATAGAGGGATTGGATACTTCTGATGAAAAACTGCTATGGGATATTAGAAGTAAGGCAGGTATGGTATTTCAGAATCCGGATAATCAGATAGTTGCAACTATCGTTGAGGAAGACGTTGCTTTCGGCCCGGAAAATCTTGGAGTCCCAAGTGCTGAAATAAGGGCCAGGGTTGATGACAGTCTAAGGATTGTAAATATGTACGAGTATAGAAGACACGCGCCACATCTTCTTTCCGGAGGCCAAAAGCAGAGGGTTGCTATTGCAGGAATACTGGCAATGAGGCCTGAGTGCATAGTCTTGGATGAACCGACAGCTATGCTGGATCCTTCAGGGAGAAAGGAAGTAATAAAGACAATATCCCATTTGAACAAGGAAATGGGCATTACAATAATTCTAATAACCCACTATATGGAAGAGGCAGTGGAAGCAGATAGAATAGTAGTAATGGATGAAGGAAATATAATGCTGCAGGGAACCCCTAGAGAGGTATTCAGTAATGTTGAAATGATGAAGAAAATTGGGCTTGATGTACCTCAGGTTACAGAGCTAGCATACAAGCTGGGAAAACATGGCTTGAATATAAATGGTGATATTTTAACAATAAGCGAGATGGTGAATGCATTATGTCAATTAAGATAGAGAAGCTAACGCATGTGTATATGCCTGGTACTCCCTTTGAAAAAAAGGCATTGGACGATATAAATTTGGAGATAGTCGAAGGACAATTTGTGGCACTTATAGGACATACAGGTTCAGGTAAATCCACACTGGTACAGCACTTGAATGGCTTGTTGAAACCTACCAGCGGAAGCATAATTATAGATGGAAGCAATATTTCTGTGGGAAAGGTAAAGCTGAGTAATGTAAGGAAGAAGGTTGGACTTGTTTTTCAATATCCGGAATATCAGCTTTTTGAAGAAACAGTAGAGAAGGATATAAGTTTTGGGCCGCAAAAGCTGGGACTGGACGAGGCGGCAGTATCTGAAAGAGTTAAGAGAGCGATGGAGATAGTCGGGCTGGATTATGAGAAGTACAAGGATAAGTCGCCCTTTGAATTGAGCGGAGGCCAAAAGCGAAGGGTAGCTATAGCGGGAGTAGTGGCTATGGAACCAAAGGTGCTTATTCTGGACGAACCTACTGCTGGCCTCGACCCAAAAGGCAGGGACGAGATTCTTCATCAGATTAAAAATTTGCACAAAGAATATGGAATGACCATAATACTGGTTTCCCACAGTATGGAAGATGTTGCAAAACTGGCGGACAGAATTCTTGTTATGCACGAAGGCAAGGTTATACTCGATGGAAGGCCATCGGAGGTATTTAGGGAAATAGAACTTCTTGAATCAGTAGGGCTGGCAGTGCCCCAGGTCACATATCTCATAAGGGAATTAAGAAAGAAGGGCTTTAGTATTTCCGAAGAAATATTTACTACAGAACAGGCACTCGATGTACTTCTTAAGATTCTGAAGTAGTGGGAGGAGGGGAACAGCGTGATTAAGAACATAACTATCGGACAGTATGTACCCGGCGATTCCTTTATACACAGGTTAGATCCAAGGATAAAGATAATATTATCGCTGCTATTTATAGTTGATCTCTTTATTGTGAATAATTTTACCGGCTACCTGCTTGCCGCGGCATTTATCCTATTCATTATTACTGTTGCAAGGCTTTCACCCAAATATATATATAAAGGCCTTAAACCTATCTTTATACTGCTTATAATAACGGCACTACTAAACATGTTTATGACTAAAACCGGAAATGTCGTTGTTGATCTTAGATTTACCAAAATCTATGACGAAGGTATAAGAGTAGCTGCGTTTATGGCATTGAGGCTTATATTCCTTATTGCGGGAACATCCATATTGACTTTGACAACTTCGCCAATAGAACTCACTGATGGAATAGAAAGACTGTTAAATCCTATGAAAAAGATTGGTGTTCCGGCTCACGAACTTGCAATGATGATGACCATTGCCTTAAGATTTATTCCGACCCTGATGGATGAAACGGATAAGATTATGAAGGCTCAGATGGCAAGGGGAGCAGATTTCGATACCGGAAATATCGTGGCAAAGGCAAAGAGCCTTATTCCACTGTTGGTGCCGCTGTTTATAAGTTCCTTCAGAAGAGCCGACGAACTGGCAATGGCAATGGAGGCGAGATGCTACAGAGGTGGAGAAGGAAGAACGAGAATGAAAGTATTGAAGTTTACCTATGATGATTTAATAGCTGTTTTATTTTTCGTACTTTTCGTTGTAGTAACTTTCATAATACGGTCACTTAAGGTCATATAGGTATAAGGTGGACGATATGAGAAACATAAGGCTCCTACTGGAATACGATGGAACACAATATGGAGGCTGGCAGAGGCAGAAGAACTCCGTCACCATCCAGCAGAGATTGGAAGAGAGTATTTATTCCATAACCGGCGAGCATGCTGAGGCTGTAGGCTGCAGCAGGACCGATGCCGGAGTACATGCCAAAGGCTTTGTATGTAACTTTCATACAAGCTGCGGTATACCGGAAAATAAGGTGAGGGACGCATTAAATTCCAAGTTGCCAGTGGATATAAGAGTTCTCCTATCTGAGGAGGCAAGCGTGGAATTTCATTCGAGGTACTGCAGTAAGGGGAAAACCTACAGCTATACTATAATCAATAGGGATATCAGCCCGGTAATTTACCGGAATTATGCCTGTCACATCAAACAGAAGCTAAATGTTGAGGAAATGTCAAGAGCAGCCCAGTATCTTGTTGGTAAGCACGATTTTGCCGCATTCAGAAATACAGGCAGTTCCGTAAAGACATCGGTACGGACAATTACGCAATTAGATGTGACCTGTGAAGGCGAGTATATAAAGCTGTATGGTACCGCTGACGGATTTTTGTATAATATGATGAGAATAATCGCCGGTACGCTAATTGAAGTAGGCATAGGAAAGAGGAAGGCATGGGAACTAGCTGGTATTCTGAATTCGGGAGATAGGACAAAAGCTGGAAAGTCAGCACCGCCCCAGGGACTATGTTTAGAAAAAGTATATTATTAATATTAGAAATTGGTTATAAAAACATTGACACGCCAGGCTAGTTGTATTATAATAATCATGTTTGCTAAAGGAAGTGAATAAGATCCACTAGCCCCGGGTCTTGAAATAGAAAGTAAAGAACGCAGGTTTTTAGGGAGGGAAAAAGATGAAATCATACATTGCAAAACCAAATGAAGTTGAAAGAAAATGGTATATTGTTGATGCGGCAGGAAAGCCTCTTGGAAGAGTTGCCAGTCAGATTGCATCAATATTAAGAGGAAAGAATAAGCCTACATTTACTACAAATGTTGACACTGGAGATTTCGTAATAGTTATAAACGCTGAAAAGGTAGTTTTAACTGGAAAGAAATTAGATCAGAAGATGCTGAGACATCACTCATTATATCCAGGTGGATTAAAAGAGACTCCTTATAGAGATGTTCTTGAAAAGAAGCCTGAATTTGCATTTGAAGAGGCTGTAAGAAGGATGCTTCCAAAGGGACCTTTGGGAAGACAGATGCTTAGAAAGCTGAAAGTTTACAGAGGCGCTGAGCACGACAATGCGGCACAAAAACCAGAAATACTTGAGTTAAAGTATTAACGGAAAGCGGAGGGAGGAATAATTATGGCTAAGGTTCAGTTTATGGCTACAGGAAGAAGAAAGAAATCTGTTGCAAGAGTAAGACTTGTTCCAGGAGATGGAAAAGTTATTATAAATAAGAGAGATATGGATACATATTTCGGATTGGAAACACTTAAGATAATAGTTAATCAGCCCCTTGTTCTTACTGGAACAAAGGATAAGTATGATGTAGTTGTTAATGTACACGGTGGTGGATTTACAGGTCAGGCAGGTGCTATTAGACATGGTATATCCAGAGCTTTGATTAAGTCAGATGAAAATTTAAGAGGCGCTCTTAAGAGAGCAGGCTTCCTGACAAGAGACCCAAGAATGAAGGAAAGAAAGAAATATGGTCTTAAGAAGGCCAGAAGAGCACCACAGTTCTCAAAGAGATAATGAAAAGAGAGGGTATCCTCTCTTTTTTTATTTATATTGCTGCAGTGATGAAGGCACTTATGGTTATTATTGGTGTGATAAAAATGTTAGGAGCGGAGAAAATAAATAGTACTATAAGATTACATGGGAGGTTTGCTATGAAAAGCTTCAGATTCATCAGTGTTTTTATTATAGTTATATTTTTTATGATCTGCTCATCAGGAGAAAAGGTAGAGGCATGGCCTGCATCAAACAATTCGGATATTAAGATTCTTATTGATCCAGGCCACGGCGGAATAGATGGAGGGGCAGTTGCCCAGGATGGCACCCTCGAAAAGCATATAAACTTAAAAATATCCCAAAAACTAAAGAAGGCTTTAGAGAAAGAAAAATATACTATTATTATGACTAGGGAAGAGGACAAAGGTCTCTATACAGATGGAGGCAAGATAAGAAAGAAAAAGCTGGAGGATCTGCATAACAGACAGAAAATGATAAGGGATACCAATTGCGATGTGTTTGTGAGTATTCACCTGAATATGTTTCCACAGCAGCAGTATTATGGGGCTCAAGTATGGTATGCAGGAAATGAGAAGAGCAGAAAACTTGGTTTATTAACGCAGGATAACCTGATACAAGATCTTGATGTCAATAATAAAAGAGAGGCCAAGGCAGCAAAGGAAAGCTATATAATACTGAGGAATCCCCCGGATATTCCTTTGATTATAATAGAATGCGGTTTTCTATCCAATGCTGCAGAGACTGCAAAATTAAAGGATGATGGCTATCAGGAGAAGGTTGCCAATTCTATTGCCAGAACACTGAAAGAATATCTTGAGAAAAAACAGCAGTGATTTTTTATAGTTAGTATTCTTTTCAACTTAATTTGACAAAAGCGGTATATTACCCGGGTAATATACCGCTTTTGTCATACAGGTTAATTATAAGCCACAGGACAGTTTTTATTGATTATTACCCACCAGGTGCTGCCATTTTGGAGTTGAACAGGATTGCCATTTTCATCTTCTACCTTGATAGGGGAGCTGCCATCATTCTGCCAATGAATATCTATAATTTTTCCGCCACAGAATAAAAGCCCTTTTCCCATACCTAATTGGCTGACATTTTCCATGCCTTCATAGTTATCCGTAAATTGAATTATTATGTTGGAGACAAGAACAGGTGCAGCATTGCTTGTATCAAAGTCCATTGCGGTATCCTTAAAATGCTTGTAAAATCCATTTTCATATATAAAGTTGGAGGATATGTCGTAATTCAGAGTTATAAATATATAGTTTGCAGCTCTTTTGCTTTCATAGGTCTTTTGAGAGCTTCGGCAGAAGGAAAAGCTGGGTAGTTTCTTTATGGATATATCACCAAGCTGTTTGATTGGACTGGTTTTTGCAGGAATCTTGTCATGGAATATTGCTGTGTATTCCGGTTTGCCACTTTCAGCAAGGTATTCGAAGATTAAATCGGCATTATTTATGCCGCTTAAAGGTTCATTAGCCTCCTTTGG
>JAUZPH010000200.1 GCA_030706065.1 Bacillota bacterium
AAGTTATAAAGAGGCTCTTTGATTTTGCAGAGAGCGAAGTGTTTGGAATACAAACAGATCATAAAGCTATTCTGAAGGAGGAAAGCAGGCAGTCACGAAGTTTTTGATTTTCAAAATACCTTTATTAGAAATCATTATCAGTCTGCAGCCATGAAGAAAATTTCAGAGGATTTTATCAATACTACACCATATGTTGATTATATATTTGGTGGCGGTCTTTTTGCCATGATATACTCATACGAAGATGAAAACATTGGGATGCAGCATAATCGGCTGAAAGATTATATTGACAACAGCAAATATTATGAGATCGATTATCTGCCAAATGGAAACCAAAGACATGAATCCCTTGGTGAGCCGGTCATCTCTCCGAATACTTCAAGGGATAGGCTGGCAATATACATTCCTGTAAAAATACGATCTGAGAATACTGCAAAGAATATGAAGAGTTCTGATAAATATATTGGCTATCCCAATATAGGACGAATGGAGCCATCAAAAGAAACCTTTGATAATCTGATGAATAAATTACATAGCATTAAAGGTATCATATAAGGGTTTTGTTAAATTCATTATCTTTTATCCTCTATTTGATTTAATACTATACTTCTAAGCAAATAATTGTTAAAATATTTGTTGAAACATGGCAAAAGATATACATATGCGTCGAAAGGATAAATGAATATGAAAAACATTAAGAGGAAAATTATTTTATTAGTATCAGTAGTTTGTTTTTTAAGCTTATTGCTTGCATCATCAATAAGTTATTATCTTTCCTATAAAACTACTATGGAACTATCAAGGGATAAGCTATTGGTAACCTCGGAAAAGTACGGGAAATCCATTGATGCCTGGATGGAAGCACAAGGAAACCTTGTGAAAGAAACAGCAGGAAACATAGAATTCAACAATAACTATGACAAGGATGCTCTTCTGAAGTTTCTTAAAACAAAAATGAAGGCACTTCCGGATAGTTTAGACGTTTATTTTGGATTTCAGGATAAGAGTTTTGTTGATGCCAGCGATTGGGTGCCTGATGCAGGTTACGATTGTACACAAAGAGAGTGGTACAAAAAGGCTATTAGTACAGATGGAATAATTTATACCGCACCATATATGGACTCGGAAACTAAAAGAATTATTATTACAACTGCTAAAGCGGTAAAAGTTAATGGCTCAGTCATAGGTGTTTTAGCACTGGATATTTTTTTAGATAGTGTAAAAAGTGAAGTTGAAAAAGCCAAGCCTATAAATAATAGTTATGGTTTTTTGCTTGATAGTGAAAATCAGATTGTAGTTCATCCAAATAAAAGTTTTCAACCTACGGCAGATAACTTGCAAAACATTACAAAGGTTTTAGACGGAAGCTTGAGTGGAATAATAGGAAGCGATCAGGCAAAGACAAATATGGTAGAATTAAAGGATTATGATGGTGCTCAAAAATATTTCATTACATCCAATATAGCTTCATCAAAATGGAAAATGGGCCTTGCAGTACCGAAATCAGAGATTACAAAGCCACTGAATAGTCTCATAATAAGCTTTGCTGTAATGTTTGCGGTTTTATTGATAATATTTATTTTTATAGCTTTATATTTTTCAAACCGGATATCTAAACCAATAACCCTGGTAACAAAGCTGATAAACCGAACAACTGAATTAGATTTAAAAATAGATAATGAAGAGGGCTTTAGGAAGGTCTTGGAAAACAAGGATGAGACGGGTGTTATTGCACGGGCTGTAATCTCTTTGAGAAAAGAATTGAGAGGGTTTATGGAAGTGCTTCATGAAAGTGCAAGAGAGCTTATTGATAACTCCGAAAAAATTTCATCTTCAACAACAGAGACTCTTGATGGGATTCAAGCTATTTCAGCAACCATGGAAGAACTTTCGGCAGGCTCCCTGGAACAAGCCAGAAACACAGAGTTGAGCTCGGAAAAACTACTAAGCCTCGCAGAAACTATAAAAATATCTTCAAATAATGCCGATATAGTAAGCGGCCTTTCCAAGAAATCACATGATGTTAGTACGGAAGGAGTAAACACTTCAACAGATTTAATGGAAAATATAAATGCTAATAACGAGGCATTTGAAAGAATAATAATAAACATAGATGCTCTTTCAAAAAAATCGGATTCTGTAGGAGAGATTATAAATACAATTCAATCAATATCAGGCCAGACAAATCTGCTTGCATTAAATGCTGCAATTGAAGCTGCAAGAGCGGGTGAGTCGGGAAAAGGCTTTGCCGTTGTTGCTGAAGAAATAAGAAAGCTTTCGGAACAAACCACTAGTTCTACAAAAGATATAGAGAACATTATCAATGAAATTGTAACAGGAATAAAGCTTGCCAAGAGAAGTATGGATGATGAAAAAACTACAATGGAGGAAGTTGGTAAAGCTACAATAGAGGCAATAAATAAATTTGAACAGATAAACAGCGCCTTTGAGGATACTATAGTGAATATTGAGAGTTTAACAGCTAACATCAGAGCTATGGATAATGATAAGAACCTGGCAATAGGCAGTATGGAAGAAATATCGGCAGTGGCAGAGGAATCGGCGGCATCTATTGAAGAAGTATCGGCTACTGTACTGGAGCAATCGGGTTCAATGGAAAATGTGACTAAAACTGCAGAAGACTTAAAGGATATTGCAGGTAAGCTGGAAAAGCTAATTAATAGATTTAAAATATAG
Source organism: Bacillota bacterium (assembly GCA_030706065.1). Classification (GTDB taxonomy): domain Bacteria; phylum Bacillota; class Clostridia; order Clostridiales; family Clostridiaceae; genus JAEZDX01. The sequence goes on from JAUZPH010000200.1 coordinate 2,698, forward strand.
ATGGGGACAGGGGGACGGAGCTTATGTCCCATATATAAAATATCTTATCTGTTAAAGCTAGACTCCCTTAGTGCTTATTAATGAAATTGCATATTCCGGTGTTGATATGACGAGAGTAATAAAAGCAGAGGGCTTGACAGAGGATGAGGTTAAAGAAGAAAAAGAGTTATAATGAGAACAGTGCCGGAGCTTAGGAAATTAAGCTCCGGCACTTGTTTTCAGGATATTGTAAGGTGAACCGTATCATAATTAACGACGTCTCTTTTTGAATTTCGATATTGATGGATATGAACTAAGCATTGGTATTATGAGGAGTTTACAGCTTTCCTTGATGCTGGTAAAATTAATTTATTCAATCTTTTTCAAAATTAGTTGATAATCACATTTGCCTGTGTATATAGTGGTAGGCTTCCAATTCTTCAGGAAGGATTTTTTTCGGAGCTTCTAGCTTTGAAAAGCTGCCGGAGTTAATTGGACGAAGAGGCAGCAATGTACTTTTGGTGACAGGAAGGAGCTCATTTCTGTCTTCCCCAAATCATGAGAAACTGACTTCTTCATTGAAGGAGTCTGTCAGTGACATGCACTATGCGCAGGTCACTGGAGAACCGACTTCTGATTTTGTGGATCAGGTAGCGGATATGTACAAATATACTGAAAAATCCAGAGCTGCAGAGGAGGGGAAAAATGGAACAGAAAAATCATATCTATATCGCAATTGACCTCAAATCCTTCTATGCCTCCGTGGAATGTGTAGAACGTGGGCTTGACCCAATGCGTACTAATCTTGTGGTTGCAGATGCAAGCCGTACAGAAAAAACCATCTGTCTTGCAGTGTCACCATCATTAAAATCCATTGGAATTTCAGGAAGAGCAAGGCTGTTCGAGGTTGTGCAAAAAGTGAAGGAAGTAAATGAAGCCAGGAAGAGGAAAGCACCTGGGCATTGCTTCACCGGTTCGTCGTATGATGATACGGAACTTACCGAATCACCAGAACTATCACTGGATTATATTGTAGCACCTCCAAGAATGGCTAGGTATATGGAATACAGCACGAAAATTTACAATATTTATTTGAAGTATGTAGCACCGGAGGATATTCATGTCTACTCCATTGATGAGGTATTCATGGATGTGACTAATTATTTGAGGACAGCGAACCTGACGGCTAGAGAATTTGCATCAAAGATCATCCGGGAGGTTCTTCAAACCATCGGTATCACTGCTGCAGCCGGAATAGGCACGAATATGTATCTTTGTAAGATAGCAATGGATATCGTGGCGAAGCACATACCGGAAGATCAGGATGGAGTGAGAATAGCGGAACTTGATGAAATGTCTTATAGGCAAATGCTTTGGACGCATAAACCTTTGACAGATTTCTGGCGTGTCGGCAGAGGGTATGCCAAGAAGCTGGAAGAGAACGGGATGTATACGATGGGTGATGTGGCAAGGTGTTCCATTGGAGAGAAGCATGAGTACTATAATGAGGATTTGCTTTACAAGTTATTTGGTGTAAATGCAGAGCTTTTGATCGACCATGCCTGGGGCTGGGAGCCATGTACAATTGCAGACATAAAGGCCTATAAACCAACCACAAATAGTCTTGGTTCAGGACAGGTTCTACAGTATCCATATGATTATGATAAAGCAAGAATTATCGTACGTGAAATGACAGACCTGCTGGTGCTTGACTTGGTGGACAAAGGGCTTGTAACAGATCAAGTGGTTTTAACAGTAGGCTATGATATTGAAAATCTGACGAATCCAGAAATCAAAAGGAAATATCAAGGGCAAATAACGACAGATCACTATGGACGTCAGATGCCCAAGCATGCACATGGAACGGCGAATCTGAATCGCCAGACAGCTTCAACAAGGCTGATCATGGATGCCGTGATGGATTTATATACCCGGATTGTGGATGAGAACCTATTGGTTAGAAGAATCTATATTACAGCAAATCATGTTGTGAAGGAAAGCGCTATAGAGAAAGTGACGTCATATGAACAACTTGATTTGTTTACAGATTATGAAGCCGTTCAAAAGAGGAAAAAAGAAGAGGATGCTGCGCTTATGCGAGAAAGGAAGATGCAGCTTGCGATTCTTGAAATTAAGAAAAAATACGGAAAAAATGCGATCCTAAAAGGCACGAACTTCGAGGAAGGCGCCATGACAATGGAAAGAAACAAGCAAATCGGAGGACATAAGGCATAAGCAAGTACTTTTTGCCTATTAACCGTGAGAGGAATTGAGAATGATAAATAATAATAAAGACAAGCATCTCTATGAAGATATCATCAATCTAAAGCATCATGTCTCTATTCATCATGAGCATATGTCTGCGCTTGACCGTGCGGCACAGTTTTCTCCTTTTGCAGCGCTGACAGGTTTCGATGGAGCAATCAAGGAGACTGCCAGACTGACAGACGTGAGGATTGAGCTGGATGCCGATGCAAGAGCTTTGCTTAATGAAAAGTTTAGAATTGTACAGGAGCAGCTTAACAGTCAGCAGGAGTTAGAATTCACATTTTTTCGACCGGATGAATGGAAGGATGGCGGGGCTTACATCACTGCACGTGGGACTGTAAAGAAAATTGATGAAAATGAACATATCGTTATCCTGCAGGACGGAACATGGATCCCTATGGAGGATATTGTGGATATAACAGGAGGGATTTTTCAGGCTGTGGAGGATTTTATCTAAGAGCTTTTCAGCATGGCAGAAGAATTGATGGAAGTGTGAATCAAAATATCCCATTGTGTATTTTTCCACAGCACATAGATTTATAAAATGGAAAAGCCTCAGTTATACCTGTTACGGTGGACCGTATCATAAGTAACTGGGGTTTTATAATTTTCAATCTTCTAAATAATTTCCAAGTGATTAAGGCAGGAAAGAGGAATTTTAGATATGATATTCCCCTCTCTTGAAATTTTCATAATTCGCTTCTAATAGACATGTTGGCATAACCTTCTAGAAATTCAGTGTTGCAAAATAATCCTCTGGCTGCTCGGCACGTCTAATCATTTTCACCGAACCATCGGAACAAAGCAGCAGTTCTGCAGGCCTAAGCCTGCCGTTAAAGTTATAGCTGTGGGAATAAGTGTAGGCTCCTGCATCATGGAAAACTATTATATCTCCTTCTTCGGTACGGGGAAGAAATCTGTCAACTGCAAACCTGTCCCTGTCTTCGCATAATGCACCGGTTAAATCATAACAATGGGAGGGCTCCTCATCTTCCTTACCCATTACTGTAATATGATGATAACTATTATACCTTGCAGGACTCATGAAACTGTTGGTGGAGGCATCAAGCCCTAAAAAAGTCTTATAAGATTTCTTAACATGGAGAACTGATGAAACAAAATATCCATATGGGCCTGTCATAAATATTCCAAGCTCAGTAAAAAGTGAAATTGGATCAAGCCCTGCAGCTGTAATTGTTTCATCATAAGCCTTCTTGATACAGCTGCTTACAATTTCTATATCTGCAGGGGAATCCTCATATAAAAATGGAATTCCAAGCCCACCTGCCAGATTAACGAATTCTACTTTTATTTTAGTATTCTCATACAACTCAATTATATATTGAAATATTTTACGGGCATTATCGCCAAAGTACTCGGCATCTCTTTTGTGAGCGCCAAATTGAGCATGTATTCCGAAACGTTTCACTCCTAGTTTCCGGAGATATCTAAACCCATTATATATTTGCTCTTTCGTAGAGCCAAACTTGCTGTTCTTAAAATTTATAACAACCTTATCCTCATACACTATGTCTTCACCGGGGTTAAGTCTGCAGCAAATCAGCTCAGGTATACCTGCGTTATTCTTTAAGAAATCAATATGCCCGGTATCATCAAGATTTATAATAGCACCAAGGTGCTTAGCCAGCCTATACTCCTCTGCTGTTGTTACATTAGAGGTAAACATAATGTCTTCATTTGAAAACCCGGACATGTCAGCCAGCATTAATTCTGTTAAAGATGCACAGTCTACTCCACAACCTTCATCTTTAAAGATCTTTAGAATTGA
>JAUZPH010000201.1 GCA_030706065.1 Bacillota bacterium
ATTTAAAACCTATCAGCTAACCCGGGAGAAATTTCAGGCAATGATAAAGGAAGACCTGGAGGTTACCTGCACCCTGATTCAGGAGATAGTGAAAAATGCAGGCCTTACCATGGAGGACATAGACAAGGTTTTACTGGTGGGGGGAAGTTCAAGAATACCATATGTTGAAGAAAACGTTGCTAAGATTACCGGTAAAAAACTCAACAAGGATGCAGATACGGAGCTTATAGTGGCTCTGGGTGCCGCGCTCTACGCAGAATCCCTGGCCAGGAAGGAACGGCAGACCGACAGTGAGACCCCTCACAGTACGTCTGTAGAAACAAATGGAGAAGAGAGGAACAAGGCTGAGAGTGCGGACAGTAATAATGCTGCAGGCATTGCTGCTCCCCCTATCCTAATTCCTGTACCGGAAAGATATAAGCATTTTTTCAAGAAGTCCCTGTATGAGCCTGCTGAAACAGTTGCAATGGAAATAGGTACTTCCTTCTGCAGGGTAAGCTGTCTGAAGGATGGAAAGCCCACGGTAATATACAGCACAGAGGGACAAAAGGAATTCCCCACTGCCATCTGTTTTTCCCAGGGCCAGTGCATATTTGGATATAACGCAAAGGCCATGCAGTATGCAGCCAATACGGTGGTATTCAGAGATATAAACAACCTTGCAAGATTGAAAAGAAACATAAATATTGAGGGCACTAAATATCCTCCGGAGCTTTTATATGCATTCTTTATCCAAAAACTGAAGGAGAATGCTGAAAGCTATTTTAAAAAAGGAATTTCGAAGGTTTTACTGATTACTCCTGCATATCTGTCTCATGCAGTAAGAAAAGAGATAAAGAAATTCGCGGCACTGGCGGAGGTGGAAGTAATAAATATCATTGACAGCTGCAGTGCACGGGCAATGAATTATGCATACAACCAAGGCGGTATCAATTCAAACCTTATTCTATGTTATGTCAGCGGTGAATACACCGAAGCTTCGGTTTTCTCTGTGGATAAGGGCACCGTCAGGCTGAATCAAAAATTAGGCATCACCTTGAACGGAGGGAATGACTTTACCCGTGCCATTGTAAATTATTTTACCAATGAATTCAGCCGTCTTTATGGAATTGACCTCTCCCTAAACCGGGAGGCGCTGGATAGAATTGAGGCAGCCTCTGAAAAATGCAAGGCTGACCTTATGAACAGCTTTGCATCCAATATCAACATACCAAACATTGTAAACACCATCTTTGGTATGAGGAATATGTTCCTTCAGCTGACAAAAGGTGATTACGCACAAATAACCGCCAATATAAACAACAGAATAGCCGGCATGTGTAAACTCTCAGATCCCCTTATGAAAGCAATCGGGAGTATTATCCTCACCGGTGAAGGTGCAGTAACACCACTGCTGAAGGAGAGAATACAGACAATTACCGGCCTCACGGTATCGGCAATGCAGGATTCAGGAGACCATGGGGTTCTGGGCGGGGCAGTATGCCTTGGCATCCGGGATGGAAGCCTTAAGGAATTCAATATTGTGGACTGCAGCAGAAGTTCTCTGGTTGTAAAGACCTGCGAAGGAGGAGCCTTCATGCTTGTCCCAAGGAACACAGTACTTCCCGCTGTCGGCGGAAGGGTTATTACTGTAAATGGGGGAATTCCTGTCCCCTCATGCCTCTCCATTCTTGAGGAAAGCGGCAGTACTGCAGTTCCAAGTGAAGTTGTGGCAAGCTTTGACCCCCAGGAGACAGGTTTACGGGATAAAAAACTCTATCAGCTTGAGGTTCATATAGAAATTGATACTTTTGGATCAATGAAATGCACAGTGAAAAATTTAGATAATGGACAAATAGTCAACAAAGAGCTGTAAAAGCTTTTTAGTATATTTTAATGGAGGGATTTTTAATGGAAAATGGAAACAACAATGCCTACCTCATCGATACTGACGGCAATGGGATATCGGACACTTATGTACAGGATACCAATGCAGATGGGGCTGCAGATACCTATTTAGTAGATACAGATTCAAACGGAACCATGGACACGGCACTGCTGGATACAGACAATAACGGGACTATAGACACCTCCATGGTGGATTCCAACAATGACGGATTTTATGATACAACTTATGTGGATGCTGACGGAGACGGAGTTGCAGATACTGCCATTCTGGATACCGATGGTGACGGAACTTATGATACCGCCATTGTGGATTCAGATGGTGACGGTAATGCAGATACTGTCATCCTGGATGCCGACGGTGACGGCAATGCAGATACTGCCCTCCTGGATACCGATGGCGACGGCAGCTTTGATACTGCTCTGGAAGATACCAATGGCGACGGCACGATTGATACGGCTTATGTAGATTCTGACGGTGACGGTTATGCCGATGCCGAAATGACAGACTCCGATGGCGACGGCTACCCTGATACCCCAGTGGCAGACAATACGAATGACAGTTATGCGGGAAATGCAGGGCTGGACGCTGACAGTGATAATGATTCCGATTCCGTTGACGGTGGTAACGACGACGAGGATATTTAGAATTTACATGGTAGGTGAGCAATTTGGATAAAGCTAAAGAACTTAGAAACAGAACAGCACAGCTGCTCCAGGCAGCAGCCGGTTTTGCCGGAGAGTACAAGCTTCAGGACAAGGCGAAAAAATTGAATATGCTGACGGAAAGGTTGAAGAAAGGTATTACCGTCGTGCTGGTCTGCGGCGAATTCAAACGGGGAAAATCCAGTTTTATAAATGCCCTCGTAGAAGCACCGGGAATATGTCCTGTAGACATCGATATAACTACAAATATAGCTACACAGGTTCATTTTGCGGATAAGGAATATGCCCGGGTTCACTATAAAAAAGAATCAGGCAGAGAGCCTGTTACCGCCGGTTTGGAGGATATACCAAACTATGTGACGGAGCAGAACAATAAGGAAAACCGTGAAGAAATTCAATTTGTGGAAGTGGGGCTGCCGAAGGAAAACCTGGATAAGAATATGATGGTCATAGTGGATACTCCCGGCGTGGGCAGCCTGAGCGTCAAGCATTCGGAGGTTACCGCCGCATACCTGTCCTCGGCAGATGTGCTGCTATTTGTCTGCGATGCTACCTCTCCACTCACCACCGCGGAGCTTGACTTTATTAAAAGGGCCTACAAATATACCAATAACATCTATTTTATACTGACCAAGATAGACATGGTGAGAGGCTGGAAGCAGATCGAGGCGGAAAACAGGAACAAGATTTCGGAATGCCTGAATATATCTCAGGATGAAGTTAAAATCTATCCGGTGTCGAGCCTCAACAAGCTTGACTATCTGGCCACCGGTGACGAGGAAAGCCTGGAGGACAGCAGGTTTCCCGAATTGGAGGCAGCTTTGGAGAAAGAGCTTCAAGGCGCCGTTGCAAAGAATATACTACTGTCTCCTCTATTGGTGGCCAAAAGCGACGTCTCCAACCTTCTGAGCTCTGTAACAACACAGTACAAGGCCTTCCAGCAGGGAAATTCCGAAAAAAGGGATGATGTAGAAAAGAGACTGGCAGAGAGCAATGAGCAGTATAAGCTGCTGCAGAAGACAAATTCAAAATGGCAGCTTAAGTTCAGTGACAACAGCATGGAGACTAAGCGTAAGATCAGGAAAGCCATAAATGACGGGTTCCTGGCTCTGGAAAAGGATATAAAAGAAAAGGTCAAGGATAAAAACTTCAGAGATAATTCAGACACGGCAAACGGTTATATCAAAACCAATATATTGGACTTGATGCGGGATGTAGACTCTCTGTTATCGGATGAGATCTCGGATATTAAAACCATGGTGGCAGAAATGCTGGGAAAAGAGATTGATATATCCATAAACGACATTACAGATTTTGAAATCAATGACATAGATTACTCCGTTTTTGGAGATCAGCGCGGTTCTGGAGAAAAGGTACGGGATATTGGCAAGTCCATTTCATCTAATACCATTGCTATAACTACCATTGGTACTTTAGCCGGAAGTGCATTAAAAGGCATTTTCAGCAAAATCTTCGGGCTCGGTGCCCTTGGTGCTGCCGGAGCACTGGGTACCGGTTTTCTGGGAATTGCCGGCGGGATCTTTGGGATCAAGTCCCTTTCCACAGAGCTTGTAAGAAAAAAAGAGGCAGAAGTATTGAAGGTCTGTATGGATATGCTCCGTGAAAACCGGGCCAATTGTATAGACCTTGCAGAAACTCTTGTATCCCAGGCACTGATTCAAATCAAGGAAGAGTTCTTTGATGCTATTCATGAAAGCATGGAAACTATAGAAAAGACAAAGCTTGAGATAAACAAAAATCTGAGCCTGAATGCATCGGAAGTCAATCAGAAATCACAAAAGCTTAAGGAGCAGATCAACAGGCTCAACGTCCTGGGAAGCAGGCTGGATGCAGCAATTAAAGAGGTGCAGGCACTATGAGTTTGGTTCAACGAGTCAACAGGTTCCTGGGAGAGGCTATAAACCTGGCTTCTCCTTTCCCGGAGCTTTCAAACCTATGCAATGATATGAAGGAACTTAAAAGCAGAATAAACAAGCCTTTGAGAGTTGCCGTAGTTGGTGTCATAAAGGCCGGAAAGTCTACATTGATGAATGCCTTGATGGGAGAAAAACTGGTCATCACAGGAAGTGTGGAGACAACCTACACTCCCACTTGGTTCAAGTATGGCAAAACCCCCGGTATAACAGTGAAACTCAATGACGGCAGAACCATAGAAGGAACTCTGGAGGACATTGATTACTGGACTGTCCGCAAGAGCGGCAATCCGGAACTGGACAGGGTTCTCTATGTTGAAGTGAGAAGTGACAACCCCTTTCTTAAGGAAATCGAATTGATAGATACCCCGGGACTTGCCTCCTCCTACGGTACGGATTCCGAAAATACTATGAAATTTGTAGGCCTAAACAGGGATGAATCGGATAAAATCACCATGAATGAAGCGTCCCTGGCAGATGCCATAATATATGCCTTCAGCAGAGGAATGGGAGTTAACGATGAGGACATACTTAGGGCCTTTCAAGGGCCGCTCTTTACAAATGCTACTGCTATAAATGCCATCGGCGTATTGACAAAGGTGGATAACTACTGGTCTTCGGGCTATGACAACCCACTGGATGGCGGTAATAAGATATCTGCCAATTATAAGACCAATCCAAAGGTGAAAAACGTACTATATACCATCGTGCCGGTAATCGGCAGGCTGGCTGAGGTTAAAAACTACCTCGACGACAAGGACCTGTATATTCTGGAGGCTTTGAGCAAGCTGCCGCCGGAACGTTTCCGGAAGTTGTTATTGTCCGAGCAGAGGTTCTGTGAGAAAATCTATGACGACATTCCTGTCCTGACGGCAGATCGCGAATATATCTGGAACAAGCTTGGCCAGTATGGGGTTTACAGGGCCGTTGCCTCGCTGCAGGAAAACAGCAGTACAGAGACACTCAAGGAAGTATTGTATCAGAGCAGCGGAGTGGAGGATTTGATGAATATTGTAAAGCATCACTTCGGAAACCGCTCCTTCCTGATCAAGCTCAAATTTGTGACTTCAAGGATCAAGAATCAAAGCTACATGATTATGAATGGTGAAGGCCGAAAAAGCCCTGCACTGCTGAATATATTGGAGTGTATACTCAGCGGCTGCGAGAAGCTGGAATCCGAGGAGCATGCTTTTGCCGAACTTAAAGTACTTCAGAATTATTATAGCGGTACCTTGAAGCTTTATGACAAGGACGAAATAGATGACCTGTTAAGGCTCACCGGCGAAAACGGCAGCAACTGCGAGGCACGCCTTGGGGTGCCGGAAGGCACCTCTATAACAGCCCTTGCAAAAATTGCACAGGAAAAGGCACAGGAATGGAATATAAAAGCCAATGACGGACTCAATTCCAAAACCTATGAAGAGATGGCCAAGGTGCTTGCGAGGTCCTGTGAAATAATGGATTATCATTTAAGCAACCTGGCTGGTTACAAATAATAAAGGTGGCGATTTTGTGGATGACTATTTACAGGATATAAACAGCCAACTTGAGGATATAGACAGCAAGCTGCTGGGAGTTTATACAACCCTCTCCCACCAGAAGAGCAGCCTGAAAAACTCTATAAAAGGAAAGAGTCTCTGGGAAGAAATCTTCCCGGGAGTTCTTATAATGAAAAATATCGAGCTTTTAAATCAGCGTCTGGATGAGATATTAAAGCTGACCTCATCCCTGAGCAGCTTTGACAGGCCGGAAGCCGAGAGCCTGACAGCGGCTCCGTCAGTTTCTGAACCGAAGACTGCAGCCGAACCGGAAGCCGGACAGGAAACATCGCCTGCAAAGCTTAAGGCAGAAGGCCTGGACCCATTGATATTGGATATAATAAGGCTCCGGGACCAGCTTCTTATTGCAAGATACAACTGCGATGAAAATCAGCAGAGGATACTGACAAGCTTATATGAAGAGCTGGGCAGAATCCTCAGAGTCAACGGTGTCGAGTCTCTGGAGTCGGAAAAGATCTTTAACAAACAGTATCATGCCGTTGTTGAAGTGAAAAAGACTGACAGGCCGGAGCTGAACAATACCATAGCCGATACCTGCAGGCCCGGCTACAGATATAAAGGTGAAGTTATCCGTGCCCAGGAAGTAATCCTGTACAGGTATGTGAAATAATATGAACAGATAGGCTCAAGAAAAT
>JAUZPH010000202.1 GCA_030706065.1 Bacillota bacterium
TATTGGCCAGTATCCTTTTAGTTTTTTAATTAGTATTGATTTTATATTGTCGATGTGTTAAATTTTCCTTGTGGGTGGCATCGTAAGAGCTGCACCAAATTATTTATGTGATTTTTTATGCTTATATCCTTGGAACGTTAAACTCGTTCCAAAATGTGAATGAGACATATTTCTATTCAGGTACACTTCTCATGGAGGTGATACTATAAGAATTGGGTTTATCGGTGCAGGGAAAGTCGGTTTTTCCCTTGGTAAATTTTTCACAGTCACCAATTTAAACGTGCGCGGTTATTACAGCCGTTCTGAGGCTTCTGCCCGTGAAGCTGCCGAATTTACAAATACGGCATATTTCAGAGAGGTCCAGGATTTAATCAAAAATAGTGATATCATATTTATTACCGTGCCTGATGATGAAATATTTAGTGTCTATTCAAGTATAAAAAACAATTCCCTGAACGGAAAGATTCTCTGCCACTGCAGCGGAAGCCTCTCTTCTAACATCTTTTCCGGCATAGATGATTTTGATGCATTTTCTTATTCAATCCATCCCATATTTCCTATTTACAATAAATACGAAAGCTATAGATATTTAAAGGATGCCGTGTTTACCATAGAAGGCCATCCTCGATTTTTAAACGCTCTGACAGAGTTATTTGAGCGCTGTAAAGTAAAAATCCTGCCCATACAGCAGTCTGACAAAAGGCTGTATCATCTTGCGGCAGTAACAGTAAGCAATCTCTTTCTTGCCCTTGTAAAACGGAGCTGTGGATATCTGAAGCAGTATGGCTTCAGCGAGGAGGAAGCCCTCCAGGCCCTTTATCCCCTGATGCTTTCCAATATAAACAATGCTCTGGATAAAGGTGTTCTAAACGCCTTGACCGGCCCTGCCGAAAGGGGCGACCTGAATACAATAGCAGGACATATTGATGTGATCCCTGCTGAACACAGGTCTGCGTATAGGGACCTTACACGAGAACTCATATCAATGGCTGAAGAAAAGAACCCGAACAGAGATTACTCTTCTCTGGAAGAATATTTAAAAGGGTAGATACTTTTATATCTTTATATTTTGGGAGGAATTCGAATGAAAAATACATCAGTGACCTTTAGGGAAGCTAAAAAAACCAGTAAAAAATTAACAATGCTTACAGCCTATGATTATTCCATGGCAAAGCTGATTGATGAGTGTGAAATAGATGCCATACTTATCGGGGATTCACTGGGTATGGTATGTCTGGGCTATCCCGATACTTTGAGTGTAACTATGGAGGACATGATTCATCATACAAAGGCAGTATCACGAGGAGCGAAGAATGCTCTCATCGTCGCCGACATGCCCTTTATGTCCTATCAAACCTCTGTGTATGATGCGGTATATAATGCAGGAAGACTTGTGAAAGAAGGCCATGCACAGGCAGTAAAGCTTGAAGGCGGCGCAGCGGTTATTGAACAGATCAGGGCAATCGTAAATGCTTCCATTCCGGTAATGGGACACCTGGGCCTGACCCCTCAGTCCATAAATGCCTTTGGCGGCTTCAAGGTACAAGGCAAGAGCGAGGAGGCAGCAAGGAAGCTCATAGAAGACGCGCAAAAAATAGAAGAGGCTGGAGCCTTTGCGATAGTACTGGAATGTGTGCCTGCCAGGCTGGCAGAGCTGATATCTTCCAGGATAAGTATTCCAACTATTGGAATAGGTGCAGGAAAGGGCTGCGACGGACAGGTGCTCGTATATCAGGACATGCTTGGTATGTTTTCCGATTTCAAGCCTAAATTTGTGAAGCAGTATGCAGCCATAGGGGATATCATGAAGGGAGCCATCAGGAACTACATAGCTGAGGTTCAAGACTCCGTGTTTCCTTCTCAGGAGTACGAATTTAAGATAGATGAAACCGTGTTGGAAAAACTTTATTAGTCGACTTGCAGAAAGGGGAGCTTATAAGATGAAAATAATTCATAATATAAAGGATTTGCGCCAGGAAATGAGCAGTTGGAGAAAGGAAGGACTGTCCATTGGTTTTGTCCCAACCATGGGTTACCTTCATGAGGGCCACGGCTATTTGGTTAAGAGGGCCAGCAGCGAAAATGACAGAGTTGTGGTAAGTATATTCGTAAATCCTATTCAGTTTGGGCCTTCCGAAGACTTCGAGAAATATCCCAGGGACATGGAAATGGACAGTCGCACCGTTGAGGCCTGCGGCGGCCATGTCATATTCAATCCTTCCGCCGAGGAGATGTACCCCTCAGGCTTTTCAACCCACGTAGACGTATCCGGCCTTACTGAAGGCCTGTGCGGTGCAAAGAGGCCGGGACACTTCAGAGGAGTCTGTACCGTTGTATCCAAACTCTTCAATATTGTACAGCCGGACAGAGCATATTTTGGTGAAAAAGATGCCCAGCAGCTGGCAGTTATCAAAAGAATGGTCCGCGATCTGAATATGCCCATTGAAATCGTACCATGTCCTATAATAAGAGAAGAGGACGGACTTGCCAAAAGTTCCAGAAATACTTATCTTAATCCTGAGGAACGCAGGGCTGCCCTGGTATTGAACAGAAGCCTTACTGCTGCCATAAACCTGATGGAAAATGGAGAAATAAATTCCTCTAGCATTAAAGCCCGGATAGAAGGTATAATTAAAGCCGAGCCGCTGGCACGTATCGATTATATAGAGATAATAGACAGCGTAACCTTAAACAGTATAGGTGAAGTTAAGGGCAGCGTACTTGTTGCCATTGCAGTATATATCGGCAAAACAAGACTTATAGATAATTTTACTTTCTCAGGAGGAGACAGATGATACTAAATATGCTGAAATCAAAGATCCACAGAGCTGTGGTAACTCAAGCCGAGCTGAATTATGTTGGAAGCATAACCATTGACAGGCTTCTGCTGGATGCCGCCGGAATATTGGAATACGAAAAGGTAGCGGTAGTTAACATAAACAATGGCGAGAGGTTTGAAACCTATGCCATTGAGGGGGCGGAAGGCAGCGGTATAATATGTCTCAATGGCGCTGCCGCCAGATGCGCCCAAAAAGGAGACAAGGTCATCATCATGTCCTACTGTCAGATGGAGCCTCTTGAAGCGAAAGAGCATAAACCAACGGTAGTTTTCGTGAATGAGGATAACTCCATTCATCAGGTTGCTAACTATGAAAAGCATGGGGAAATTAAGGCAGCAGAATAATTATATAAGGAGGCCGTTATGAGTATTACAGGCTTTATATCGGATTTAGTTCATACACCGCTTTTTAGAGACTTCTCATCGGAAGAGCTGTCAGAGTTTTTTAACAACAGTGATTATCTGATAAGCAGCTATTCAAAGGAAGATATTATATTCCTGGAGGATGATACATGCTCGAATTTGAGTATAGTTCTTGATGGCACTGTAGAGATACAAAAGATTGATCCATCCGGTAAGGTACTCACGGTGGCTCAATTCAAGCGTGGGGACACCTTTGGCGAGAACCTCATCTTTGGAGATAAAAATGCCTATCCCATGACGGTGATTTCAAAATCCAAGTCCAAGGTGTTTCATATCCCAAAGAGTTCCGTGGCTGCTCTCTGTCAAAGGAATACTACCTTCCTGTACCAGTATCTGAGAACTCTCTCCAACAGGGCAGTTAATTTAAGCTCCAAGTTGAAACAGGTCACTCTGAAGACCATAAGGCAGAAGTTGTGTGAATTCATTTTACAAAAACATGAGAGATCCGGCAGTATGGAATTGAACCTGGGAATGTCCAAGAAGGATTTGGCAGACAAGATGGGAGTTCAGAGGCCTTCCCTCTCCAGAGAACTCATAAAGATGAAAGAGGAAGGTATCATAGATTATGACAAGGACACCATCATTATAAGAGATCTTGAGGCAATAGAAGGGTGCATGTGAAATGCGCCCTTTACTTGTCTTTATTTACCTTCATAAAAGATGAATAGTTTTTAAAATATATATTTTATTTTTCATAAGAATATGTTACACTGTGAATATAGTTTATTTTTTAACAAACTTTTATTTAGTATTAAGTTGTCTTACATTTACCGGTCAAACTGAGTATGCAGGCATTAAATCATACATGCTTTCATACTTTTTTTACAAAGTTTTATGGCGGCAATTCACTGAAAGTTTGGCCTATGATTGTTCAATATATCTGGATATTGATAAAATTAAGACAAACCTTCTTCTTTTGCACCACCCAATACCGTTATAAGGTCCTGCGGCTACCCGCAGTTCATTGTTTCACCCCATTCCTAATGAGCGCTTAACCGCTGCAGGACTTTATATACCCAGAGGATGTTTATCGGCATACTTCACCCGAACATCCTCTTTTATTTTTTTATTCCTCCAAAAGCCTCTTTTCTCCTGAAATCTCCTGTATCGGCTTTATATCCTGAGTGACCTCCAGTGTCCCGAGAAACTCTCCTTCTTCATTCCTCACTGCGAAATACCTGATAAACACATACCTTGGGCCCATCTTAATCCAGAAATCCTCGTTATCTTTTTTACCGCTCCTTAAATCCTCTACAACCTTTTCCACAATGTGAACACTGGCCGGCGGATGACAGTTTTGTACAGTTCTTCCTATTACAGCCTTTGTCCTGGCAAAAATCCTCTCCTTTCCCTTTGAAAAGTATTTCACTACTCCATCCTTGTCTACAAAGGTTATATCAAAGGGGAGTGTATCCAGCAGCGCACTGATTTCACTGATCTTCATTATGCCGGTATCAAACTTTATATACCCCTTTGAGTCTTCATCCGCTGCCTTTTCTTCTTCCCGCTGCTCCACACTTACTCTCACCGGCTTCCACCGCCCCGCAGGTTCGGTAATGCAGTAGCCTATTTCGCTGCTCTCCTCCTCAACCTTCAGCCACTCATCCTCACTTAGGGTATCCATACACATTGGAAAGAGAATATTTTCTTCCTTATATATCATCTCATCTATCCTGGAAATTGTATCCTCTAACCTGGACAGGATGCTTTGTGTGTCCTCGCTTTTGTTAACAAGCAATTCCCTGCATTCCTTTATTGCAGCTCTAATTTCATCGTCAACTCCCCACATTACCTTTGGAGGGGCTGTTATGCCATACTTCTCCAGGTAGGGAAACACAAGGTTCTCCTTCCTGCTGTAATGCTTATCGAGGTCACATAGCATATTCATGTTTTCAATCAGTTTGAATCTCGTATCCTCTTTATCCTCTTTTCTGAAGTTCTCAAGGTTACCCTTAAGTTTTTCATTGATATAATTTTTCACTGCCTGATTTTCCAGCTTAAAGGTATGCACCGGGTGCCCCGGTGACTGCTCCGGATGATGAATCTCCTCTATAGAGCCTTTGAAAACTGCAGCATGAACATCGCATAACCTCTGTATCTCTTCAACAGGCATGCCTTCCTTGATGAGCTGTGCCTCCATTTGAGATATCTCCGCAGTGGATACGCCTTGAATCAGCTCCTGGAACCTCTCTCTTACCTCCTCTACACTTTTGCCATTATGAAGTTCCATGATGAGCTCTTTTAAAACCTTCTGCCTGTATTCGCGATTGTTTATAACCTCACTCATTGTCTTCCCTCCAAATAATTATTCCTTATTTTATCCAGTTGGACTCCAGTTCCTCCAGAATGGAAATATATCTTTTTTGGATACTCTCTTTTTCCGCCGATTGTTCAACTTTCTCACAGCTCTCGTTGACATAGCCCATTGCTTCTTCTTTTAGGGACCTCCGTGCAAAATTATAGATAACCTTATCTTCCTTTTCTATATGCCTGTTCAGAAGGTCTGCATAACCTACAGCATTGGCTATCACGTCTACCCTTGAATCCATATCACCGTTTCTAACCCTTTCAAGAGCTTCCTCCAGATTCTTTATAAACAGCCGTCCAAGATCATGTTCCACCAGCATTCCCGATATGGGGGCACCCACCAGAGCTTCACCCATCTCCTCCCTCATTTTTTTAAAGAGAATCTCCTCTTCCTTGTTGTGATGAAGCTTATCGGCGTAATTTCTAACAAACTCCACCACCCTGTTGTAATCCTCAAAGGGTACTTCTCTGCCATTTAATACACTTATGCTCATCTTCCTGATAACGACCAAGGCCCTTTTTATGTATTTGTGTTCCTCCATCATCAATTCTATAGCATCCACTTTAAACACCTCACTTATATTTTTTAGCTTCGAACATGAAATTCGGTATATATTATTTATTCCCAAAATATTATTGTGTATTTCATAATTTTATCTTATACCGATCCCTTTCAATAATCTGTAACATATATTACCATATTGCACAAATTACTCGTAGAGTAAAAAGAGATTCAGCATCGCTGAATCTCTTCCATAACAAAACTTTCCTGACTCATTTCAAAATTTCCATTATATCTTCAGCACTCATCCGTACCAGCATACCCTCTGCCTTTTCTCCATCGTCAATGACCTTGTCAAAGACCTCTCTCTTCTTTTCCTGAAGATTATATATCTTCTCTTCAATGGAGTCCCGTGCGATAAGCTTTATAACTTCAACAGTTTTCTTCTGCCCAATTCTGTGTGCCCTGTCCGTAGCCTGATTTTCCACCGCCGGATTCCACCAGGGGTCAAAGTGAATAACTACATCGGCCCCAGTCAAATTAAGTCCTGTTCCCCCGGCCTTTAAAGAGATTAAAAATACCGGTGTTGTTCCCGAGTTGAA
>JAUZPH010000203.1 GCA_030706065.1 Bacillota bacterium
TACTGTTTGGAGGAAAATTCAACGTTCAAGTAACAATAGTGGGTATTTTCAAATATAACGTTAAAGGGGCTGTTGCATAATGATTAAGAACTCATTATGCAACAGGTCCTTTTTTATGTGTACAAGTATATGATGCATTTCTATAGGAAACGTGGTGTGGCACAATATGTGCAAAGGGCAGAATAGCGCTCTGTGACAGCAAGTGGTAGGTGTCGGGCAGTTGCTGACTAAGACAAGCCTTAAGTGTCAATAATCCTAATATGAAAAGTAATAATAGGAAGTGACACTGATGTGCAACCATACAAATAATCCTGCTGAAATTAAAGAAATATTCGAGATACTGAAAGCATTAAAGCCTTCGCAGAAAAAATATCTAGAAGATATCCTTATATCCATGGGAATAATAGTGCCGGAGGAAAAGGAATCGGATACGGACCATGTCCTTGCTTGTCCGGACTGCAGTGGTAATTCCATCAGCAAGTTCGGCAAAAACCGCCTTGGAAAACAGCGCTACAAGTGCAAGGAATGCAGAAGGATCTTTGTGATACCAAAGAAGTCCCTCATCAGCTGCACCAGAAAGACTATCAGGCAGTGGCTGCTCTACATGGAGTGCATGGCAAAAGGTATGTCTATTCGCAAGTCCGCCGCTGTAGTCGGCATACATAAAAATACTTCTTTCCACTGGAGGCATAAGATATTGAATGCCTTAAGGGGGGAACTAAAAAACGATGTCTCGGGAATTGTTGAAATAGACGAAGCCTTTATTGCAGAGAGTTTTAAGGGTAACCACTCAAGAAATCCTCACTTTCATAAAGGCAGGCCATCAAGGGGAAGAGGGCTGAGGTGGGCTGAGAAGAGTTCCGCAGCCAGGGTAAGAGTGCTC
Source organism: Bacillota bacterium (assembly GCA_030706065.1). Classification (GTDB taxonomy): domain Bacteria; phylum Bacillota; class Clostridia; order Clostridiales; family Clostridiaceae; genus JAEZDX01. Next base: position 884 of record JAUZPH010000203.1, read on the forward strand.
TGCTGCCTGGACAGGACAGAGAATATATTTTCTCAGGTAATAGGAAGAGAAAGACCCGGTATCCAGCAACTGATGAGTATTCTGGAGGGCAAAATACAGTCCGGTTCCACTATCTGTACAAATAATAACATTGCCTATAAGACCGTAGCCAGGGAGTTTGATCTCAAGCTTTACAAGCTCGCTTATTCCAATGAGGCAATAGACGAAATATATCATAACAAGAAGGCCAAGGAATTTGGAAGAAAGCTTAAAGAGTTTATCACAGACTTTAACGGAGTTGCCACAAAATATTTGAACAACTACATAACCTGGCTGAAGTGGGACTGCCTTGGGAAAGTCAATGGGTCAGGCTATGAGGTACTGGATATGTTTCTGACTATGATCTTCTGTAATGCTTGTCTTAGGGTACGTGATTTAAAGCTTGTCTGCTGAAATCGGGATAGAAGTTCCTGATGTTCGATGGCTTGTCTAAATTTGTTTGTATCTACCACTTGTTGTGACAGAGCGCTATTCCTGTGTTAACTTGTTTTTCTATCCAACAAAACAGCATGTACAACAAGTTCTCAAATAACTGCTGCATAATAAGGATAAGCAGTAACGGCGCAATGGTACCTTTATATTTCCGTAAGAAAGAAGCTGCACGGACTATTTAGTACGACAGCCCCTTTCTCTTCAAATTTTTATCAGGACTAAGGTTGTATTGATATATATTAAACCCTGCTGATGAATTTATATTGCATCTCGCCAAACTTCAGCGTATCTCCGCTTACAAGCCTGCGCCTGGAACCTCGCTTCAGTCTCCGTCCGTTTACATAAGTGCCGTTTGTAGAGTTCAGGTCAATGATATAGTATTTGGACCGTTTTTTACGTATCTCTGCATGAACCTTGCTGACCATGGGATCTCTGATGCAGAAATTAGTTCCTTCTGAAAGCCTGCCGATTTTAACAGCCTTTTTATTAATAAACAACTTGTCGCCTTGGGGATACACGCTGTTTACAAGATAGGTTTTATTGAAGCTGCTCAGTGCTTTGACAGCTCTATTATTTCTTATGATTATTATAGAAATTAATAATGAATCCAGCAGGGCAAGACCGGCAATGACCTTGAGGAGGACTCTTTCCGAAACTTTGTTCATTATTATCAATATTGTTAGGACGGATGCAACTATTATAACAAGGGTTAAAATTATAATTATCTTGTCTCCAAGGCTTAGGTGGCGGTGCACATATTCTGCTGTTTCATCCTGTTCCAGAGACTGTTCACTACCTTCCATACTCTACACCTCCCGGAAAAGCTTTTTGAAGTCATAGCCGCTTAGGGACAGCATGACTTGAGAGGGCAGATAGAAAAACCACATTAGGAAATTGCTTATATTGCCTATGCTGCGGAGAGTTCCGGTGGGGTTGCCTAACATCCTGACAGCATTGTAGAGGCCCACGTTTATATCACACAACAGAAAGAAAATCATTCCGAAGGCCATCAGGTACCTGTTTGGTACAGGCAATAACCTGTGGCTGCAGCCATAGATTGCCATGCCGGTACTTGTAACAAGACAGACGGCATAGAATAGTGCTATTAGGATAAGGATATTCAGGCGCCCAAATAATGCTTCCGAGATTAAGAATATGAGAAGAACAACGAGAAATGCTGTAGCAAAATATATAATTGTTGATCGAACTTTATCAGGTATGTATCTGAAACTGTAGAGTATCTGAACTATGCAGAACAGAGCCACCCCGATAGTGAAATAATCAAGAATTAAAAGGCAAAGGTCGCAGATGGCAGTAAGTATAAGCCCCAGCTGTAAAAGGGATATATCCGTTAGATTAAGGGCTGTCTTACCGGTAAGCAGTGCAATGGAAACACAGAGGAGCAGAGTGATGTATTTCAAGTTGTCTGAGCTTATTCTCCCCTTTATATTAAAGAAATCAAGATATAGAAATGATATGTAGATAATGGATATAAATATAAGTATAAGTCCCAGTATTAATAGTTTGGAGTTCCTCAAATTCATTTAAATCACCACCTCCCATATAGGGTATGAACGAAATTGTATTTTATGAATTTAACTTAAAAGAATATTAGGTTTTGCCACATTATACTTAATTATAAGACAACTAAAGAGTACCCGTAAAGGTACTCTTTGCTCAAAAAAAATCCAATTCAGTTATCAAGTTCTTTCAAAGCTTCCGCAGTCAGTACATTCTATTGTGTCAGCCATTCTTTCATGTTTTACTACCTTAATCTGCTGCAAGGTGCAGTAATCAAGATTATCTGCATGGAATTTGCATTCATCTACCGTGCAGCCTATGCTGTCATTATGTCCGTTGTGCATTGATTGTTTATTGTGTCCTATATTATCCATAAAATCACCTCACTAAAATATTTCATACTTATTGTTTGTTTTTACTGCAGTTTTATTCATTACAGTTCATTTGCTAATATGTTAGAATGGAGGTATATAGATGCGGAAATTTATATTTTAGTTTATCGCCTTCGAAAAATCGGTGAAGATTCGATATTTTCTCAGGTGAATACTAAAGGTTTATATTTTCACATCTTTATTTTAACCATATACAAGTACCGAAGGTAAAGGTGGGATAAGATGAATACCCTCAAAGAGAATTATATATATGCAGATAATGACTATAAATTAAAGCAGCACATAAGCTTTATTGAAGAGGCCTCTATTCTTGGAATAGATACGGAAACTACGGGGCTTGACCCCTTTAATGACGAAATACGTCTGCTGCAGATAGCCTCTCAGGACAATCCTACTCTGGTTATTGATATGAATATGCTAAACGGGGATTCTCTTGACAGACTTAATGGCATATTCGAAAAGGGCAGCATAAAGGTGTTTCAAAATGCAAAATTTGATTTAAAGTTTTTATTAAATAAAGGCTTCAATATAACAGGGCCGGTATTTGATACAATGCTGGCGGCTCAGATGGCAGCGGATGAGAAGGGGCCGCAGAGCTTTAACCTGGAGGCTTTAGCAGATTACTATCTTGATATGAAGCTTCCCAAGCAGGAGCAGAAGAGTAACTGGGGGAGCGCTCTCAGGCAGGAACAGCTGGAATATGCGGCTAGAGATGCAGCAGTGCTGCTGCCCTTAAGGGAAAGGTTGATCGAGGACATCAAGAGAGGCCGGCTCATAGAGGCCTGCAAGCTGGAATTCGACTGCCTGTGGGCTGTGATTGATATGGAGCTTTCCGGGATAGAGCTCGATATGGAAAAGTGGAAGCGACTGCAGGATAGTTTCATATCGGAACAGAAGGAACTCAGCCTCAAGCTCAATAAAGCACTTGGCTATGGCACAATCCAGGTTAACCTCTTTGGAGAAGAAATACATGACGGAATAAACCTGGACAGTCAATCACAGGTGATAAAGGCTCTGAAGAGCAGGGGGATAGCACTTGGCTCAACGTCCCACAGTGAGCTTATGGAGCATCGGGAAGAATCGGAGTTGATAAGTTGGCTGATGGAGTATAGAAGGGTTACTAAAGCCATACAGGGCTTTCTGTCTCCTATACCGATGTTTATCAATAAAGCAACGGGAAGGCTTCATTCCAGCTACAGGCAGATTGGTTCAAGCTCCGGCAGGTTCTCCTGCAGCAGCCCAAATATTCAGCAGATACCTAGGGGGAAGGAGTTCAGGGAATGTTTTGTTCCAAAAGAAGGTAACAAGCTTGTTATTGCGGATTATTCCCAGATTGAGCTGAGAGTGGCGGCAGAGATTGCACAGGATGAAACTATGATTGAGGCCTATCGGAAAGGACAGGATTTACATGCCCTTACTGCCTCGTTGATTGCGAACAAGAAACTGGCGGAGATTACAAAAGCTGAAAGGCAGGCGGCAAAGGCGGTAAATTTCGGCCTCATTTATGCCATGGGGGCAAAGGGGCTGCAGGGTTATGCAAAAACCGTTTACGGCATAGATATGTCTCTGGAAGACGCGGAACTGTTCAGGGGAAGGTTCTTCAAGGCCTACAGGGGCATAGCTGAATGGCATGCAGCAGTAAAGAGGAGCAAGAATGTCAAGGAGAGCAGAACCTTGAGTGGCAGAAGGTGTGTGTATATCCAGGAACCTGGAATTACAGCTCTTCTCAATATCCCGGTGCAGGGGACAGCAGCGGACATTGCAAAAAAGGCACTTGGGATGCTGGTACCTGTGGTGAAGAAACTAAGGGGCAGTATTGGAGCCACGGTACATGACGAAATACTTCTGGAGGTACCGGAGGATGCAGCACAGGAGGCGGCTTCTGAGTTAAAGCGGATTATGGAGGCAGCAGGAGCTTTCTATCTCAAAAAGGTACCTGTAATTGCGGAAACGGTAATAGCCGATTCCTGGGCGGAAAAATAGAAGTTCATAGAGCCGGATAAAGTCATCTCAATAATCATGTTGAGTTGACTTTATATTTTCGAAACTTAATCTCGGGTGGAACTTTTTCATTTTATGCTTCGTCTATACGTTAAATGGATAATACTTTCGGTTTTTAAAAAAGATAGAGGTGGATATGATGAAAAGTCACAGAAAGCTTGCTCTTATCGCTCTAGGGCTCATGATGGCGGTAACCCAAGGCTGTTCGGAAAAGGTAAAGAATAAATACAATATTGAGCCGATGGCCCTTACTGACCCGGTGGATAAAATCAGCGCCGCCAACAATAAAACAGCCTTCAAGATGCTGGATGCCACCCTCAATGCAAACAAGGGACAAAATGTAGTGATTTCACCCTTAAGCCTCAGTACAGTGCTTGCCATGACTCAAAATGGCGCTGCCGGAGCCACAAGGGAAGAAATGCTGAAGGCGCTGGAGATGACTGGGTTAAATGAAAAGGATATTAATGAACAGTATAAGAAAATCATAGCAAACTTTAACAGTATAGAAGCTCTGAAGATAAAGATGTCTAATTCAATATGGATTCAAAAAGGATTTGATGTAAAGGAGACTTTCATCAACACCGGAAAGGATTATTACGAGGCGGAGATAAGCAATGTGGACTTTTCAAAGGAAAAGGCTGCAGATACGATAAACATCTGGATATCGGACCATACCGCGGGAAAGATAAAAAAGATAACAGACAAATTTGACAGCAATACTGCCATGGTGCTCGTTAATACGGTCTACTTCAAGGGAGATTGGCTGAGCCCTTTTGAAAGTACGTCCACTCAAAAGAAGATGTTCACTTCCTCGGATGGTTCACAAAAAGATGTGGACATGATGCAGGACAGTATGACAGTTGATTTTTTCAAGGAAAACAACTTCGAAGCCATACGTCTGCCCTATAAGGATCAGGATTTCGGAATGTACGTGCTTCTTCCGGATAAGGGAACAGATGTCAAAGCTTTAATCGGCGAACTCAGCAGTGACAATTGGAACAGGTGGAAGGCCGGTTTGTCAGAAGAGCAGGTATTTATAGGAATACCTAAGCTTCATATCGAATTTGAACAGAAATTGAACGATATGCTCAAGAGCTTTGGAATGAAGGCTGCTTTTAACGACGGTGCGGACTTTTCAGGTATAAATCCGGAGGACCTGTATATAAGCCTTGTGAAACAAAAATGTTATATTGATGTGGACGAAAAAGGTACGGAGGCAGCAGCTGCTACCGTTGTAAGCGTTGATACTACAGCCGCCATAGTGAACCCCAGGGAATTTATAGCTGATAGGCCTTTTGTATTTATTATGGAGGATAGGAAAACCGGATTGATTTCTTTCATGGGAATTGTAGAAAAGCCATAGCAATATATTATTGACAGA
>JAUZPH010000204.1 GCA_030706065.1 Bacillota bacterium
AAAGATGGCGGCTATCTCCCCAAGAGTTCCGGGTGTGTCATTTACGGTGAATCTCAGGTAATACTTGCATACCGTATCATCCATACTTTGAACCTTTATCCTGGAGTTTCCGTAACTGTTATCTACCGGAGTAAGATCGTCTATATCATTTCTCAAAACAGATATGATATCACCTACTACCGCACTTCCCGTAGGAAGGTCTCCTGCACCTCTTCCGTAGAGCATCAGATCCCCAACGGCGTTTCCTTTAATAAAGATTGCATTAAAAGCGTCATTGACATTGGCCAGAGGATGAGTCGACGGAATCATTACAGGATGCACTCTTAGTTCAAGTTCACCATTCACTTCCTTGCCGATAGCCAGCAGCTTGATTACATATCCGAATTCCCTGGCATACTGTATATCCATGGACTTTATTGCCGTGATACCTTCTCTGTATATGGATTCCACATTAACTTTGCATCCAAAGGATAAGGAACTTAAAATTGCCAACTTATACATTGCATCATAGGCTTCGATGTCCGAAGTGGGATCTGCTTCAGCATACCCCTTCTCCTGCGCCTCACTCAGCGCCTCTTCAAATTCCATACCTTCCTGGGACATTTTTGTCAAAATATAATTTGTAGTACCATTTATTATCCCCAGTATTTCAACAATCTTATTGGCAGTGAGGCTCTCGCTTATGCCGTGAATTATCGGAATTCCGCCGGCAACACTTGCTTCATAATAAAGCATTACCCCCTCTTCTCTGGCAGCCTCAATGAGTTCATTTCCGTGGGTTGCAAGAACGAATTTATTTGCTGTTACCACATGTTTTTTATTCTTAATGGCCCTCAACATATAATCCTTTGCCGGGTCTACCCCTCCCATGAGCTCCACAACAATTCTGATGCTGTCATCATTGATAATCTCCTCAAAGCTTGTAGTGAGAATACTTTCCGGTACATCCACATTTCTCTGCTTATTTATATCCCTGACAAGAATTTTCTCTACTTCTATATCGTATCCGGATCTTCTCTTAATTTCCTTCTTGTTGGTATTAAGTATTTTCCATACACCGCATCCAACATTTCCGAGTCCCAGTATGGCAATCTTAACCTTCTTCATGCTTACGCCTCCTTAAATATACAGCAATAAGCCAAGCTCCCACCTGGCTTATTACGTAACCGCTCAATTTAATAAATTTATTATACCCCGGCCTAAAGTCCTGCAGCAACCATATTCAGCAAGCCGCCCTGCTTCAGCATGGTCCTCTGTCTTTCCGTGACTGTCAAAGCCATTTCATACTCCTTGTTCTGGGTGGTATTCTTTACTGTTACTCTTTCCTTTTCCACCGCTGATACCGCATTTTCCAGAACAAGAACATCTCCCTCCCGGATGCTGTCATAGTCCTCAACATTTACAAATACAAGCGGAATTATTCCGTTATTGATGAGGTTATCCTTATGAATTCTGGCAAAGGATTTTGCCAGTACCGCCTTCACACCAAGATACAGCGGCGCGAGTGCAGCATGCTCCCTGCTGGAGCCCTGACCGTAGTTCACTCCTCCGACTATTATACCGCCGCCGTTTTCCTTTGCCTTCTTCGGGAATTCACTGTCACAGGGTACCAGGCAGTACTCGGAGAGATATGGAATGTTGGACCTGAAGGGCAGCAGTTTTGCATTGGAGGGCATAATATGATCCGTAGTAATGTTATCTCCAACCTTTGTAAGAACCTTGCCTTCCACCTTTTCTGCAATGGGTTTAGCCTTTGGGAAAGGCTTGATGTTTGGTCCTCTAACCACTTCTATATCAGCACCCTCTTCAGCAGGAGGTACTATAAGATTATCATTTATATAGAACTTTTCCGGCACGGAAACATCTATCGGCTCACCAAGGTCCCTTGGGTCGGATATATACCCATTCACTGCAGAAGCAGCTGCTACCTCCGGGCTCACAAGATAAACATTTGCAGAGACAGTTCCGGATCTTCCTTCAAAGTTTCTATTGAAGGTCCTTAAGGATACTCCCTTGGTAACAGGCGCCTGGCCCATTCCTATGCAGGGTCCGCAGGCACTTTCAAGAATTCTGGCTCCCGAAGCTATCAAGGCTTCCAGGGCTCCATTTTGGGCCAGCATGGTCAATACCTGTTTTGATCCCGGAGCTATTACTAGCGAAACATTCTCATCAACAGTCTTTCCGTCAACTATACTTGCAGCAGTCATCATATCGACATATGAGGAATTTGTACAACTTCCGATCGCTACTTGATTAACCTTCATTCCCTTCAGTTCTCTGACAGGAACAATATTGTCAGGGCTGTGGGGGCATGCTGCCATAGGTTCCAGCTCCGACAGGTTGATCTCCACCTCTCCATCGTATACCGCATCGTCTTCAGCGGACATTTCAGTAAAGTCTGCTTCTCTCCCCTGTGCCTTCAAGTATTCCAAGGTCCTCGCATCGCTTGGGAATACAGAAGTTGTCGCTCCCAGTTCTGCACCCATATTTGTTATGGTTGCCCTCTGTGGAACCGAAAGCGTCTTTACTCCTTCCCCCACATATTCAAATATTTTCCCTACTCCGCCTTTTACCGTAAGCCTTCTCAGCAATTCCAGTATAACGTCCTTGGCTGATACCCAGGGATTCAATTTTCCTGTAAGTTTTACCTTTATTATTTCTGGCATGGTGAGATAATATTCTCCGCCGCCCATGGCAACAGCAACGTCCAAACCGCCTGCTCCAATTGCCAGCATGCCGATTCCGCCTCCCGTTGGAGTATGACTGTCAGAGCCTAATAAGGTTTGTCCTGGAACTCCGAATCTTTCCAGGTGCACCTGATGGCATATTCCATTTCCCGGCTTGGAAAAGTATATACCGTGTTTTTTTGCCACCGTCTGAATATACAGATGATCGTCTGCATTTTCTGGCCCTGCCTGAAGCATATTATGATCGATATAAGCTACGGATCTTTTTGTCTTAACCCTGTCCGTTCCCATAGCTTCAAATTGAAGATATGCCATTGTGCCGGTAGAGTCCTGTGTAAGTGTCTGATCTATTCTGATGGCGATTTCCCGTCCCTTTATCATTTCTCCCTTGACGAGATGTGTCTTTAGTAGCTTCTGCGCTACATTCAATCCCATATTCATACCCCCAAATCTATAATATTATTACATAGCTTTTTATCAGTTATGTACAGAGAATGTTCTTGGATATTTATGCATAGCTTTGCGGAATTTATGCATAGATTCGGTACTTTTCGAATTTATCATTTATACTGTGAATTCTATCACATTTAGTTGTTCATATCAATGAATTTTATTGAAATTGCAATTTTGATAAGGTTTTCTTTCAAAATTAATATTTCTACTTATAAATCTTCCGTTATGGGTGTTCAACTTCAACTAGAATATCCGCAAAAGATGTTTATCCAAAAAAAACACTAAAAGCAGCAGCTTCTAGTGTCAAAAAAGGGAGTAAAATATGTTTAATTCGCCGCTATGGAACCACAGCAACGAGATTTAAACCGGTGTCTTCCTGCAAACCAAACATCAGGTTCATGCACTGAACAGCCTGCCCGGCAGCACCCTTAATCAGGTTATCAATGGCCGATACAACTACAATCCTGCCCGTTCGGCTGTCCAATTTGGCATATATATGGCAAAGATTCGTTCCCTTCACATTTCTCGTTTCCGGAGGTATATTTATATATTTAACAAAGGAGCTGTCACAATAGAAATCCTTGAAAAGAGAATCTATATCCTGCTGTGTAACCGGCTTTTTTACACCTGCATAACAGGTTGCCAATATTCCCCTGTTCATCGGTATGAGATGCGGTGTAAAGCTTATGTTGAACTCTTCGCCGGCAATACTGTTAAGCATCTGCTCGATTTCAGGTGTATGCCTGTGGCTGCCTATCCCATAGGCCTTTACCGATTCATTGACCTCGCAGAATAGGTTCTGTACAGAGGCATTTCTGCCGGCACCGGAAACACCGGATTTTGCATCTATTATGATGGATTTTGTATCTATCAAACCTTCGGAAAGCAGTGGAGCAAGAGCCAGTATGGATGCTGTCGGATAGCATCCGGGATTCCCAACAATCCTGGCATCCCTTATAAACTGCCTGTTAAGCTCTACAAGGCCATATACTGCCTCATCCAAAAGAGGCTTATTCTCATGTTTTACTCCATACCAGCTTTCATATTCCTCAACATCTTTTAATCTATAGTCAGCGCCTAAATCTATTACCTTTACACCAAGGCCAACAGCTTTCTGTGCAATTTCGAAGCTTTTACCGTGGGGAAGGGAGATAAACAACACGTTAATTTCTGAAAGCATTTCTTCAGCTTCCGCCAGGCTTACGGTAGTAAAATCCGAAAAACCGATGTAGTTATTATAAATTTCTTCATATTTTACTCCTGCATTGCTGTGGGCATTTAGAAATACAACTTCTGCAGAAGGATGTTTAAGTAATATCCAGTTCAACATCTGTCCTGCATAGCCGGTAGCTCCAATAATTCCTGCTTTAATCATTGCTATCACCTCTATTATGATTTTATAAGATTCAGTATAATTATGCAATATTTTTTTTATTAATTCAGTTTTTTTATTGAAAACAAGTGCGAACGTGGTATAATTATACCATTAAAAACAGTATACATGTCACTTTACGAAAATATTCTGCTAACTGGAGGTATGAAGATGACACTGGAGGTTAACACCATTTCAATAGATTTGATTCCTCTCATACAGAAATACAGAAATAAAACCTTTGTAATAAAGTATGGTGGAAGCATTATGGAGAACACTGAGGCACAGAAGGCTTTCTTAAATGATGCTGCACTGCTGAAAAGCCTCGGAATTAATATTATAATTGTACACGGCGGCGGCCCTGAGATTAATAAATGGCTCAAAAAGACCAATATAGAGAGTAAATTCATTAACGGACTAAGAGTTACAGATGAAGCCACTATGGAAATCGTCGAAATGGTACTCTCCGGAAATATAAATAAAAAGCTTTCCTCTGCTTTAAGTTCTTTAGGGATCAATGCCATAGGAATAAGCGGAAGGGACAGTAATCTGATAAATGCCAGAAAGAAGTATGCCTGCGAAAACAATGAACAGATAGATTTAGGCTGCGTTGGAGAAGTGTCCTCCGTAAACAAGGATTTTCTGCTCAGCCTTATAAACTGCGATGAGCTGCCGGTAATATCACCGGTTGGCGGAGATGAAGAGGGCAATATTTACAACATAAATGCAGATTATGCGGCAGCATCCATAAGTTCCGCCCTCGGAGCTGAAAAACTGATCATAATGACGGATATAGATGGGGTTTACAAGGATATAAACGATAAGTCCTCACTCATAAATTCCCTTACCTTGGAGGATATTAAAGAATATATTGAAGCCGGAATAATAAAGGGCGGTATGATACCGAAGCTCACCTGCTGTGCTGATGCCATTGTGAGCGGCACAAAAAACGTGCATCTTATCGACGGGAGAAAGCTGCACAGCTTGATTCTTGATACCTTTACAGAGTCCGGAACCAAGATTATGAAATAGGGAGGAATGGAAAAATGTCAGAAGGCCATATAATGGAAACCTACAAAAGATATAATCTCACCTTTACGGAAGGCCACGGGACAAGGCTCATGGACAGCAGCGGCAGAGAGTACATCGATTTTGTCTCCGGAGTTGCAGTAAACTGCCTGGGGCACTCAAATCCAAAGATTGCAGAAACTATAGCAAGGCAGAGCAGCAAGCTGATGCATATTTCCAACTATTATTGGAATGAATATAATACAAAGGTAGCCGATAAGCTGTGCAGCCAGTGCGACCATGACAGGGTGTTCATCTGTAACAGCGGAACCGAAGCAGTAGAAGGAGCCCTTAAGGTTGCAAGAAAGTATGGAAAACTGGCCGGTGGGGATAATAAGAGTATAATCCTGTATATGAGCAATTCCTTCCACGGACGAACTCTTGGAGCTCTTTCCGTTACAGGACAGCCAAAGTACCAGAAGGACTACATGCCGCTTGTAGGCGGTACAAAAGAGATTCCCTTCAATGATATCAATGCACTTGTAGAAAATTTCAATGCCGAGGTATGCGGTATAATTGTAGAACCTATTCAAGGTGAAGGCGGAGTAAATACTGCCTCTGTGGAATTTCTTCAAAAGGCAAAGGATTTATGCGAGAAGTTTGACGCTCTCCTCATTTTCGATGAGATTCAGTGCGGCATGGGCAGGCTTGGATCATTGTTTGCCTACAAGATGTTTGGCGTGGTTCCGGATGTAATATGCATAGCCAAGGCTCTGGGCGGAGGCTTCCCCATTGGAGCTTTCCTGACAAACAAAAGAGCCTCAGTGCTGGCTTATGGAGACCACGGCAGTACCTATGGCGGAAATCCGCTGGCAAGCGCCGTAGCCATGACAGTACTTGAAGAACTCACTACCGGAGGTGTGGCAGCTGGAGTCAGTGCAAAGAGCCGGTATATTGTGGAAAAGCTTCAGTACTTAAAGGAAAAATACGGCTTCATAACAGAAATAAGAGGAATGGGCCTGCTGCTTGGAATAAAGATTGAAGGTGAACCTTCCGAATTTATTGCAAAATGTATTGAAAA
>JAUZPH010000205.1 GCA_030706065.1 Bacillota bacterium
GCCTTTTCACCAAAAATTGCTCTTAAAAGCCTTTCTTCAGCAGTTAACTCGGTTTCTCCCTTTGGTGTAACCTTGCCAACAAGAATATCTCCGGATCTGACCTCTGCACCGATTCTGATAATACCTCTGTCGTCTATATCCTTTAAAGCATCATCTCCCACATTTGGTATATCCCTGGTGATTTCTTCCGGTCCGAGCTTTGTATCCCTAGACTCAGCTTCATACTCTTCAATATGAATTGAAGTAAACACGTCATCTCTCACCAATTCTTCGGAGATAAGCATAGCATCCTCGTAGTTATAACCTTCCCAGGTTATAAATCCGATCCTAATATTCTTGCCGAGAGCAATTTCACCAAGGTCTGTAGATGGGCCATCTGAAAGCACTGTACCTGCTTCAACTCTCTCACCCTTGCTTACTATCGGCCTCTGGTTGATACAGGTTCCCTGGTTAGACCTTTTGAATTTAAGCAGTCTGAAGGTATCCGTACCACCGTCCGAATCCCTCTTTACCCGTATTTCATTGGCACTTACAAAGGAAACAATACCTGCATTTTTAGCTTTTGGTAAAACTCCTGAGTCATATGCGGCCTTGAATTCTATACCCGTACCAACAACAGGAGCCTGAGGCTTCAGAAGCGGAACAGCCTGACGCTGCATGTTGGATCCCATCAACGCACGACTGGCATCATCATTCTCAAGGAATGGAATCATAGCAGTAGCCACAGAAACCAGCTGTCTCGGTGATACGTCCATTAAATCTACATCTTCTCTTGGAACAACAAGTACTTCTTCCTTGGTTCTTACAGTGATTTTCTTATCCAGGAACTTGCTGTCCTCACCAATCGGTTCATTTGATTGAGCCACCAGATACTGATCTTCTTCATCAGCGGTAAAGTACTTGATTTTACTTGTTACTATGCCCGCCTTCTTGTCAATTACCCTGTATGGTGTTTCAATAAATCCATACTCGTTAACTCTCGCATAAGTTGCAAGGGAATTTATCAAACCGATATTAGGTCCTTCAGGTGTTTCTATCGGACACATTCTGCCATAATGGGAATGGTGGACGTCTCGGACTTCAAACCCTGCTCTTTCTCTTGATAATCCTCCCGGACCAAGGGCAGACAACCTCCTCTTGTGTGTCAATTCTGACAATGGGTTGGTCTGATCCATAAACTGCGAGAGCTGCGAGCTTCCAAAGAACTCTTTTATAGCAGCAGCCACAGGCCTTATGTTTATAAGAACCTGGGGAGTAATTCCTTCCTGGTCCTGAATGGTCATTCTTTCCTTGACCACTCTTTCCATTCTTGAAAGTCCTATTCTGAACTGATTCTGCAGCAGTTCTCCTACAGACCTCAATCTCCTATTTCCAAGATGATCTATATCATCAACATTACCTACCCCGTAGGTTAAGCCAATTTCATAGCTTATTGTTCCATATATATCGTCTCTTATAATATGCTTCGGTATGAGCTTCGTAATGTTCTTTTTAATTTCTTCTTTTACAGCAGCCTCATCACTGAAGTTATCCAATATTTCCTTTAAAGTTGGGTAATGGACAAGTTCTCTGATGTTCAAGTCATCTATATTAAATGGTACAACCTTATGTATATTAACAAAATGGTTGCCAATGACCCTGAGTACTCTGTCATCTACAACAATGTCTACTGCATTTATGCCGGCATCCTGCATTTCGACAGCTACTTCTCTGTCGATTTTTTCACCTTTTTGTACCATTATTTCCCCTGTATTAGGGTTAACTATGTCATTTGCTGCCACGTGATTTGCTATTCTCAGGTTTAGTGCTAACTTTTTGTTGAATTTATAGCGTCCAACCCTTGAAAGATCATAACGTTTGGCATCAAAAAACAAAGAGTCTATTAAAGCTATAGCACTATCAACCGTCGGAGGTTCGCCAGGTCTCAATCTCTTATATATTTCCAGCAATGCTTCTTCCTTGGTTTTCGTATTGTCCTTTTCTATTGTAGCTTTTAATCTTTCATCTTCTCCAAAAAAGCTTACTATCTCAGCGTCACTTCCTATACCCATAGCTCGCGCCAAAATAGAAATAGGCAGTTTTCTAGTCTTGTCTATCCTTACATAAATGACTTCATTGGAGTCAGTTTCATATTCAAGCCAAGCGCCTCTGTTTGGTATAACTGTAGAAGAAAACAGTTTTTTTCCGGACTTATCCATAGCATAGTTATAGTATACTCCCGGAGATCTGACTAACTGGCTTACTATAACTCTTTCTGCACCATTGATTATGAATGTTCCCTGCTCTGTCATGAGCGGAAAATCACCCATAAATACTTCTTGTTCCTTTAACTCTCCTGTTTCTTTGTTGTAAAGCCTGACTTTTACCTTTAACGGAGCTGCATATGTTGCATCTCTCTCTTTGCATTCCTCAACAGAATACTTGATATTATCCATATCGAGCTTATACCCAACAAACTCAAGAACAAGATTCCCGGTATAATCCGTTATTGGATTTATGTCGTCAAAAACCTCTTGAAGCCCTTCGTCTAAGAACCACTTATACGAATCCAACTGCACCTCGATAAGGTTTGGCATATCCGCCACTTCTTTAACTTTACCGAAGCTCATTCTTGTTCTTTTTCCTACCTGGACAGGATGTACCATTAGCTATCACCCCTTGTAAATACTTGAATAAAAGACACTATCCCCTAGGAATGCCCTAACGGATTGCATACAAACTCATTATTTTAGTATAACCACAAAAATACATTTAAACCCTCTAACAAAAGACAAAAAAAATCCGTACAATTCTAGATAGATTAATGCATTTTAATATGTTATCATAATACACCAGTACTGTCAATATATAAACTTTAAAAAAGAGGCACTTTCTAAAAAAGTGCCTCTTTAATCAATACTACTTTACTTCTACTGTAGCACCAACTTCAGCAAGTTTTGCTTTCATAGCTTCAGCATCTTCCTTTGATACAGCTTCCTTCAATGTCTTAGGAGCTCCATCAACTACTTCCTTCGCTTCCTTTAATCCAAGGCCAGTTAATTCTCTAACTACCTTTATAACCTTGATCTTTTCAGCGCCGGCACTTGTAAGTACAACGTCGAATTCTGTCTTTTCTTCAACTGGAGCTGCTGCTACTGCTGCACCTGCACCAGCTGCTGGAGCTGCTGCACTTACTCCAAACTCTTCTTCACATGCCTTAACTAATTCGTTTAATTCTAAAACAGTCATTTCTTTTATAGCTTGAATAATCTCTTCTCTTGTCATTATTAGACACCTCCAAATATTCTTTAAATTTATTATGCGTTTTCTTTCTTTTCAGCAACTGCATTTAATAAGTATGCAAGTTTTGATAATGGAGCCTTGAAGCTTCCAAGTAGTTGTGCAATAAGCACTTCTCTTGAAGGTATTGTAGCGATAGCCTTAATCATATCTGCATCGTAAACCTTCTTGTCAACTATACCAGCCATCAGTTCAAGCTTCTTGTGATCTTTTGCAAAATCATTGAGGACTCTTGCTGCAACTGTAGCATCATCATAGCTTAAAGCTATTGAAACCGGTCCTTCCAGGTAAGTTGATAAGCCTTCCAGGCCAACTTCCCTTGCAGCTATAGTTGTTAAAGTATTTTTATATACCTTATATTCAACTCCAGCTTCTCTCAGTTTCTTTCTTAATTCAGTATCCTCTTCAACAGTTAATCCCTGATAATTAGCAAGTACAACACCCTGTGCCTTTTCTAATTTCTCTCTTATCTCAGCAACTTTAGATTCTTTTACTAATCTGTTCTTATTTTCCACTGTGTGTCCACCTCCTTACGCTCCTCACAGTATATATGCAATAATAAAGGTCTCCCCGCAGACACGCAGGGAGACCTCAACTTTAATGTATTGGAACCCTCGGTAGGTTGTTTTACGTTACGCCTTATGGCACCCACTGTCTACGGTTTATTACCTTATTTAATTAACCTAGCATATTGTATCAAACTTATACTGCTGTGTCAATACTATTCAAGTACCTTTGTTGGGTTGACTTTTACTCCAGGTCCCATAGTACTTGATACAACTACTGATTTAACGTACTGTCCCTTAGCAGCAGCCGGTTTAGCCTTTATAACAGCTTCCATAAGAGATCTGAAGTTGTCACCAAGCTTTTCTGCTCCAAAGGATCTCTTTCCTATTGGAACGTGTACTATAGAAGTCTTGTCAACTCTATACTCTACTTTACCAGCTTTGATATCAGCTAATGCTCTAGCAACATCAAATGTAACTGTACCTGATTTTGGGTTTGGCATTAATCCCTTAGGGCCAAGCACTCTACCCAATCTACCTACAACACCCATCATATCAGGAGTTGCAACTACAACGTCAAATCCAAACCAGTTTTCCTTTTGGATTCTGTCAACCAGATCTTCAGCACCAACAAAATCTGCTCCTGCTGCTTCTGCTTCTCTAGCCTTATCGCCTTTGGCGAATACTAAAACTCTAACAACTTTTCCTGTTCCATGTGGCAGTACTACTGCTCCTCTTACCTGCTGGTCAGCATGTCTTGGGTCTACCCCAAGTCTTATAGCAAGTTCAATTGTTTCATCAAACTTGGCCTTGGCAGTCTTTACAGCAAGATCCATTGCTTCAGCAGGGTTATATAGTGCATTTCTATCAACAAGCTTTGCACTTTCAACATAATTCTTTCCCATGATATATCCTCCTTGTGGTAATAACGGTTTTTACCTCCCACTATACTGAGAGATCAACAAATTAATACGGGTACTGCATAAAATTATTCTTCTACTGTTATACCCATGCTTCTAGCTGTTCCAGCTATCATGCTCATTGCTGCTTCAACGGATGCTGCATTCAAATCAGGCAGCTTTGTTTCAGCTATTTGTCTGAGTTGTGCCTTTGTAACCTTAGCAACCTTTGTCTTGTTTGGTACGGCAGATCCGCTTTCAATACCAACCGCCTTCTTTAAAAGAACTGCAGCCGGTGGTGTCTTTAGTATGAAACTGAAAGATCTGTCCTGATAAACAGTAATAACTACAGGTATAATAAGACCTGCTTGATTAGCTGTTCTTGCATTAAATTCCTTACAGAATCCCATGATATTTACACCATGTTGACCAAGTGCTGGACCAACTGGTGGTGCTGGAGTTGCTTTTCCTGCAGGAAGTTGAAGCTTTATCATTCCTGTTACTTTCTTAGCCATGTGTTTACACCTCCTAAAATGTGGTTAATCGGGATTATTCCCTCCCACTTATTGAAACTCCGGTAGATTACCGCAGTTTTAAACCTAATCAAACTTTTCAATCTGGTTAAAATCCAATTCAACCGGTGTCTCCCTGCCGAACATATCAACAAATCCCTTAATCTTATGCTTCTCATGATTAATTTCCTTAATCACGGCCACAAAGTTCTCGAGAGGTCCTGCTACTATTCGCACGGTCTCACCAACCTCAAGATCAATCTCCACAGGTTTCTCTGTAATTCCCATGGAATTAACCTCATCATCGGTTAATGCTACAGGCTTAGACCCTGGGCCTACAAACCCGGTAACTCCTCTGGTATTTCGTACAACATACCAGGAATCATCATTCATTACCATTTTAACCAGCACATACCCTGGAAAAATCTTTTTTTGGGTGACTTTCTTTTTGCCATCCTTTTCTTCAATAACCTCTTCCATTGGCACCTGAACGTCATGGACTAAGTCCTGAAGATTTCTGTTTTCTATCGTTTTTTCAAGGTTGGCTTTTACTTTATTCTCATAACCAGAGTATGTATGGACAACAAACCATCTAGCTCTTTCGCTCATACCCTTAGGAGCAGATAAACCACTCCCGCCTCCTTTTTTTTTACTGTAATCCAAACACCTTATTGAAAAGTGTTGAAAATGCCTCATCTATTCCAAGGACAAATACCATGTAAATTCCACACAGTACCAGTACTGCTAATGAAGCCTTCTTGATATCATTTTTAGTTGGCCATGTTATTCTTTTTGCTTCTGCCTTGAATCCTCTGTACAAATCAGTTGTCTTTAAGGCCAATCCTCTTTTTTTGCTCTTCTCTTTTACTTTAACTTTACTCTCCACAGCCATCAAAATCCACATCCTTAAAATTTATAAACAGTTATACCAAATTACTTGGTTTCCTTATGAACTGTATGTTTGTGGCAAAACTTGCAGTACTTTCTCATTTCCAATCTATCTGGATCATTCTTCTTATTTTTCATGGAATTATAATTTCTCTGCTTGCATTCAGTGCAGGCCATTGTAACCCTTACTCTCACTATCTACACCTCCAAATTCTTCTGAGTCTAATGGTGCCTCTATCAAAAATTGTCACTAAAATAATTTATCATATAATATATCCCCATGTCAATGTTTTATACCTTTAAAAGGACCAGGTCCTGAAACCCAGTCCTATTAATTATTCATTGATACATATTGGTGGATAGATTACTCAATTATTGAAGTAACAACGCCTGAACCTACTGTTCTTCCGCCTTCTCTGATAGCGAATCTTAATCCTTCATCCATTGCTACCTGAGTGATAAGCTCAACGTTCATGTCAATGTGGTCTCCAGGCATAACCATTTCCATTCCA
>JAUZPH010000206.1 GCA_030706065.1 Bacillota bacterium
AGAAGTCGCTCTCAAATTGGTAGAGAGATTACAGCAACTATATCCTGAGAAGTTGAAGGAAAGGTATAAGCTGGAGGAACTTGTCGATGAACCTGTGGAGAATTTGGAGAAGATAGCAAGAAAAAGAGGTGCTGTAGTATCAGGCGGAAAAATTGACTACAACAGAATCTCAAACATATTACTGGATGAATTTAGAGGCGGTAAGATAGGCCGAATTTGCCTGGAACTTCCATAAGTTTAAGGGGGATGGGAAATGAATAGGATTGTTTTTTCTGAGATTAATAGCCTTAGCTATAAGGATTTGAATGATATTACTACCTCAATAGCAAATGAGGATTTTAATGAAGCTTCGTACATATCGGAACTTATTGAAAGCCTAAAAAATGATGCCAGAAAAAATGTCTGCTCTTTAGGCTTAAGGTTGGAGAACCGCCTGACAAAGTACAGGGCAGAGATGAACCGCATGAGAGGCTTGTATGAATTTGACAGGAGTTTTGGAAATTATACATATGTGGCTGGAATTGATGAGGTCGGCAGAGGGCCTCTGGCCGGACCGATAGTAGCAGCTGCCGTAGTACTGAAAAATGAGAATCCACTGGATGAGTGTATGATACTGGGCTTAAACGACTCCAAGAAAATATCACCGGAGAAGAGGGAAAGACTCTATGATATCATTACTAACAATGCTTTGTACTATAAGATATCTCAAATTGAGAACACTGATATTGATAAACTAGGTATAGCATATTGTAATAACATGGTATTTATCAGGGCCTGCAGTGGATTAACTTTAAAGCCTGACCTTGTTCTTTCTGACGGATACCCTATAAGAGGTTATGCTATAAACAACAAGGGGGTAGTCAAGGGAGATACAAAGAGTGCTGCCATTGCTGCAGCTTCTATAATAGCCAAGGTTTACAGAGATAAGCTAATGGAAGAATACAGCCGGATTTATCCGCAGTATGGCTTTGAAAAAAACGCCGGCTATGGAACCCAGGAGCACATCGACGCAATCAGAAAATATGGAATTACTCCAATACACAGAAAAAGCTTTTTAAGCAGCCTTCTTGGCTAATTTTCAATGAATCTAACAATCCCGCAGAACAAACAACTGCGGGATTTTATTTGCTATTTTACCGGGTGAATTTAACAATTATTTAACTTCAATGTTCAGCGTCTTTTTCAGTAACTCTGTTCTGGAAATTCTGGAGTTTATGGTTAATGTATATTTCACATTTGGAAACATATCCTCCCAGTGTCCCTTAATGCTTTTCCAGTCTTTTGGATACTTTCTGCTAACAGCACTTCCAAACCCTAATATATCCGCTTGAAGGTCATTTTGAAGTTTATTCACAGCCAGCCGTATTTCCTTTTCTACGGCTTCGTTTAGCGCCGTCTGGAGGCTTTCAATGGTTTTAGGTAGTGAGATATCAGACTTATCCTGCTGTTCACCAAGATGCCCTGCTATATCGACCTTAATATTAAAAGTATAGCCATCTGGATATTTTTCGGGATTTATTTTACTTCTTACTCTATTTATATGTATAGATAGAACTTTACCAGTCTCAGTTGGGGACGGGAAGGAAAAAGTAGCCTTTTTTATCTTTCCTATTATAAAATTTATCGCCGTTGTCTCTCTATCCGAAAGATAACCTAATAATTGAGTTTTCTTAAAAACAGCCAGACCTGTAAGTTTTATCTCGCCAGTCGTTGGAGTTTGAGCACTGGATGAGTAAGATGGAGTGTTAGGTATAACCTCCATTACACCGGCAGTAGGATTGATGCCATCACTTAAAAAGTCTTCAACGAACTGCTGCAGATACGTAACATTGGCTTCGGAATGCTGATTCCTCTGTTTTATAATATCATTAAGGTAAAATGCCTGTATCTGGGACATTCCGTGCTTCACTTTCAGCAATTCTTCAGGTGATACACCTTTTGCAATAATGATCCAATCAAGAGGTCTTACTTCATTAGATCTTACCAATCTATCCAATATTGGACGGAAATCATTCATTGCAAGGTATTCACTTATTATTATTACTCTATTATGAGAGTAAAATGGATATCTATCAAACTTTTTTGAAATTTCCTTTCTTGCGTCCAGTATATCTTTCCCTCTGGTAGTAATGATATCAGTGGTAAAGGTATTGGAACCCTTTTCTGGCTGCAATGCCTGTGGGTTTACTACTTGAGAAGAAAAAATTAATTCATTTGTATTTCTGTCCTTATCCAAACCCAAGGCCAAAATGATGGCTATTTCATTTAGTTCTTTTTTATCCCAACACCCTGTAAATAATGTAATAAGACAGAGCACAGCGGTCATAAGCATCTTTTTCAATTATCTTCACCCTCTTTATCCTTGGATGTGTAGTCTAATTTAGGAAGATTTCTTCTTCTTAAATATTGGGGTGTGATAGATTTAGGGCGAAGGTTCAGCAGCCATAGAGGAAGTCTTACAAAAGTATCTTTTAAGTCGCTCCAAATAGTAGGTGCAATTGGGGACATGTAAGGTACACCAAAGGAATTTAAGGAACAGGTATGTGCCAGCATAACTATTAGGCCTAATACAATTCCATAAAATCCAAAGATTCCACTTAAAAAGATTAGAAAGAATCTGAAAATAAGAATACTGTCCGTTAATGGAGAAACTATGAAACCTGTAATTCCCGTAAATGCCCCGATAATTATCATAGTGGCTCCGATAATTCCCGCCCGTACCGCAGCTTCTCCAATGATTAAGACACCTACTATGCTTAGTGCCTGGCCCTGCTGTTTGGGCAGCCTTACTCCCGATTCTCTCAGCAGCTCAAAAGCTGTTATCATTATTAATGTTTCAATAATGGATGGGAAGGGAATCCCTTCGCGGCTTGCGGCTGTTGTAATCAGCAAAAGGGAAGGCAGCATATCCGGGTGATAGGTAGTCAAGGCTATATATAATGCTGGTGTCAATATAGTAGCATTGAGAGAAATAACTCTTAATAATCTTAATACAAAGACCATAAACGGTCTTGAGTAGTAGTCTTCTCCCACTTGTATGTTTTCAATAAAAAGAAAAGGAACAGTAAGCACAAAAGGGGTTCCATCACAAAATATTGCCACTCTCCCTTCCAACAACTTTGCAGCAACTTTATCAGGACGTTCACTGTTACCTATTGTCGGGAAGGGAGAAAGCGGATGATCCTCAATAAGCTGCTCAATATATCCGGATTCCAAAATTGAATCGGTTTGTATGCTGTTTAGCCGTCTTTTTACTTCATCAACTATGGACTCATTTGCAATTCCCTTTATATATGCAACCCTTATCTTTGTGCTGGTTTGATTACCTAATTTTAACGATTCAAATACTAAATTCGGATTTTTAATTTTCCTTCTCAGCATTGTTGTATTAATAAAAATATCTTCCACAAAACCTTCCCGTGGACCTCGGACATGAGCTTCCGTACTGGGCTCCTCTATGCTTCTTGTTTTATAATCTGCCTTACCAAAAAAGAGTACCCTGTCATACCCGTCAATGAATAAGATACAGGAGCCATATACAATTTCTTCCAGCACTTTATCCATTTCAGTTGTCTCTGAAACACTGGAGGCATTGGATACGCGTTCTTTTATCAGGGTTACCAGGTCAGTGCATGCAGAGCTTTCAGAATCAGCGGCTGCAGGCACATGCAGCATAAGTGCCTTAACTATGGTTTGGTCAATTAGAAGTTTATTCTCCATAGCTTCAATATAACAAATAAAGGCTTTTGAATTATTCCGGTCACTGATTCTTAATTCTCTAAACTTAATATCATCGCTATTGAAGAAGATAGACTTAAGATTTTTAAGGTTATCATCGATATTTTTACTTATAGCATAATTCGGTTTAACAGCCTGTGCATTATTTGCTGAGATAGTCTCTTCGTCTTTTAACAACTTCATAAACTTAAGATATTTTATATACTTTTCAAACATAACTTTTCCACCTCAATACGAAGAAATAACATCAAGTTGTATTAATATACATAAGTATGCAGCTATTTTCGGAAAAAATATAAAATATACCTGTAAACAAGCACCAGTATTAGTAATGCTGAATATGTCCAGCCCGCAATAACTAGAAAAGAAGCAAAAAAACCTCTCCCTCTAAATAAACTCTGTAAAAATTCAATTCCAGGCATTTTTTCACTCCTATCGTACATCTCAAGATATTATCTTGTATTCATTTAACAAGTTAATTTTTGAGATTTACTTTTTATTCGATGGATTAAAAAAAGCAGCAGAGGAATGACATGTAAAAATGGTGTATAGAAATAATTTGTATCAAAAGGGTTCATCCACTGATGAAAGGTGTAGTTTGGTTCAAAGATAACTGAAACCCAAAGAAGTAAAATACAGACTATAAAAAGAAGCAGTCTGTTACTTTTTATATTAAAGACCGTTGCCAGTACCATTGTGACTCCCAGCAGATAAATGGACATTTTATAGAAGCCTCCGAGGAATATAACACAAATACCTATGGCATCGAGATTGGTGAGAAATTCTCCTATACTCACCATTTTCACTACTTCAATAAAGGGAATTGTTGAAGCAGCAGTAAATTTTACGCCTAACACTGTTATAAATACTGCCAAAGTTAAAGAAAGTAGAAAGCCAGACAGAATGATGACAAGAGCAGATGTTCTATGTACAACAAGGTAGTCCGTTACATAGCACCAATACATGGAGAAAATAAATATCTCTCCGAAAGGAAACATTGCAACATTTGGGTATGCCGCAAAAGCTATTTCTTTTATACTGACCCCGGAAACGGGCAGAAGGTTCCTTGGTTCCATATGTCCTGATAAAGCAACCATTACAAAAATGACTAAAATAAGGAATACAATAAGAGGCATTATAATTTCGCTGGTGCGTCCTAATACACGAACTCCAAGTGAAAGTACGAAAAAGCTTGTAAATACAAAAGTACAAAGGATTACAACCAGCGGTGTGTTCGGGAGAATAGTCAAGGTTATCAATTCCCCAAATTCACGAAGATTTCGAGCAGTTGGCCACAGCCAGAATACTGCATAAAGCAGAGACAGCGGAATTCCAAGCCATTTTCCCAGTATTGAATTAATAATTTCTATGAAATTTTTTCTCGGAAATGCCTTTTGCAGTTCACAATAAACCCATACAAAGCATAAACCTATAACCATAGCTAACAGAATAACTATCCAGGCATCTTGTTTTCCCTCGATACCCAATGCGAATAAAGTAGTACTCCCTATTTCAAAAATAATCATTAACGAGAATAATTGATGCTTACTTATACTATTCATATCTATCTCACCACTTCTATGCATTTGTTAACGGAACCAATATGTGGAAAATAAAATCTAATTATATTTAGCAATCTCATAAAACATAAATATTGAATAGTCCTTACAAATAAATTAAGGATTTTTATTACTTTCCATATAGTTTAAACCATATTATGAAACTTATTCGGTTCATTATATTGGCACCCAGTAATGAGGTATTATATCCTCCATTAAAATAAGGGATATCTAAAACCTCCTTTAATAGTTTTGACATCCCTTATTATCTTCTATTACAGAAAACTGCCTAAAAAGCACTCATTATATGATTTATCGAGTAAGAATTGTCATTATAATTGAGCAGTACTTCAATTACATCAAAACGTACATTGAACCTGTAAAGTCTTTCTGCCGCCATGTACCGGAGGGCCGTTCTGGTGATGGCACTCTTCTTTTTATTATTTATGCATTCCCCTGGTGAACCAAACTTATCATTGTATCTTGTTTTTACCTCAACAAAGCATAATATATTATTTCTTTTTAGTATTATATCTATTTCACCAGTTTTTGATCTAAAGTTTCTGGCTAGCAAATTATAGCCTTCCCTTATAAGATGCTCTAAGGCAATATCTTCTCCAAAATTACCAATGTCTTTTTTGTTTACCACAGTAATCCTTCCTTTTAAATTACATTTCCGTTAATAAACTGCCTGTAGTTTATAGCCTCCATAACGTGGCTGACTTTAATCGTTTCAGAGCCTTCAAGGTCTGCAATAGTACGGCTGATTTTTAATATCCTGTTATAGGTTCTCATACTGAAAGGAAATCTATAAAAATACTTCTCTAAATTCCTCTTTGCATCCCTTCCCATATGGCAGAATTTTTTTAATTCCTCTCCATTCATATCTGCATTTCTAAGTATAGAACTGCCTTTAAATCTTTCCAACTGAAGCTTACGAGCCACTTCTATACGTGACTTTATTGCTGAAGAAGTCTCTTCCTGACGCTTGGAGGACATCTCTTCATATCTATGATGGTGTGCAAAGGTGAAGATATCTACTCTGTCAAGAAAGGGGCCAGACAGTCTATTTATGTATTTTATCCTTTCACTCTCGGAACAGGTACAATCCTTAATACCACTAAGATAATATCCGCATGGACATGGATTTAAGGCACCTATGAGCATGAAATTAGCCGGATATGTAATGGAGCCCATATTTCTGCTGAGGCTTATGGTCCTGCTTTCCATTGGCTCCCTGAGTAATTCAAGAATATTCCTTTTATATTCCAGAAGTTCATCTAGAAAGAGCACACCA
>JAUZPH010000207.1 GCA_030706065.1 Bacillota bacterium
CCCCGAATCGCTTTGCCTTTCGAAAATTATTTACTGTCTCCATCATAGCTTATAACAAATATATAACGTTATTAGCATTATATTACACATGGTTTATTTTGTAAAGCGGAGAAATCCTCAATATTCCACTAAGATTATTATTCCTTTCTTCTTGATCAAAATTCACAGTTCACGAAAAGATATTTAATTTGACTAATTGTCTTCCAAAGTGTAAAATTACACTGTAATATGAAATACTACCCTAAGTATGTAACTATATCCATGAGGTAAGATCAAGGAAGTGTGTTATGACAAGAGACGAATTTATAAAAATAGCAGATTCAAAAATCAGGCTTATTAGAAATGAAAAGAACTATACACAGGATAAAATGGCAGATGTACTTGGAATATCAAAAAAAACGCTGGTACAGATAGAAAAAGGACGGTGTTCTTTAGGTTGGACAGCTGCCGTTGCTGTATGTACTATCTGTAAAGACAGTGAAATTTTACAGCTTGCCTTTGGCGGGGAGACAGAAGATATCATTTTATCCCTGGCCTTCAATGGTTACGAAAAAGCTTATGAAAAGACACTTGGCGGAAATATATGGTGGAGAGATATTGAGATTAATGGTATTTTTAAAATACAACAGAATGTAATCTCAAAACATTATAGAATCCTCAATGATAGAGATATGAGAATCTATTCCTCCTTTGAGATTGATTACGTGAGAAAGAGACTTAGTGAGCTTAATCAATAATTTTCCATAAAGAAGGTGGACCCTTTGAAATTAAAATCTTTTATAAGTCTGGGGAGCTTTGGATTAAAAACTATTCTTTTCAGAATGAAAAAGCCAATTCTTGGTACCATAATTCTTACAGATTGCTGCAATTTAAGCTGCATGCATTGTGCAGTGAACAATATAAACAAGATTATGTATCCTTATGATGATATAGTAGAAGAAATGAATAACCTGTACAATGAGGGCATCAGGATACTCTTTTTCTGCGGTGGCGAAACCTTGATCTGGAAGGATGGAAGCAGGACAGTACGTGATCTTGTTAAAAAAGCAAGGGAGATTGGCTTTCTGATTGTAAATATAGTAACCAATGGTACTACTGATTTGAACATCCCTGAAGCAGATGTAATATTTCTGAGCCTCGATGGCGCCAGAGAAAATCATAATTTGATAAGAGGCAATACTTTTGACTGCATCTTACATAATGTCTCAAAAGCAGGTTCTTCAAATATTTGCGTTTACATGGCAGTTAACAATATAAACTTTAATGACATCGAACCCTTGTGTAAATTGGTAAAAGAAACTCCAAATCTGAAATCAATATCCTTTAACTTTCACACCCCATACGAAGGTACTGAGCAGCTCTCCCTCACGCGGGAGCAACAGGTACAAGCTGTTGCTTCAATCAAGAGTATGATAAAAAGAGGTTATCCGGTATTCAATCTCTATTCCGCTCTGGATTACTACCTGAGAAATGACTGGAGCAGGCCATGTTATCAATGCATTGTTTCTGAGAACAAGAAAAGGTTCGTCTGTGGAAGATGTGTTGAAATCGAAGGGCTCTGTGAAAAATGCGGATATCTCTTTGCCGTTGAATTTTCCCTCCTCTGCAGGGGAAATTTCAGAGTAATTGTTGATATGATAAGGACATACCTAAAATATGTTTAAAGGGTTTTAAAAACGAAGCTCATCTTATACATGCTTCAAAATACTGAATCTTTAACAGTTTTTGAGCATGTATAAGTTAATATCCAAGTTTATAACCCTAAAGGAGTGTTATTTGATGGTTACAAACCTTTTAAGGCTGCTTTTTACAAGGTCCTTTAAACCTTTTGTTTTTACATGTAGGAATGACAGGAATCTTAACCTGGATGTTCCGGAACTTGGGATATACGTCCACATTCCATTTTGTACTACACTTTGTCCATTCTGTCCTTATAACAAGGTTCAGTTTGATAAATCCCTGGCCATCACCTACAAAGATGCTTTATTAAAAGAAATCTATATGGCAGGCAGTCTGAACAGAAATAATAATAAAATAACGAGTGTATATTTTGGCGGCGGTTCACCTGCTCTTATGCTCGAGGAACTCTCCGATATCCTCATAGCCTTAAAGAATAATTTTAGCATAACCTCCAATATAGCTATAGAGCTTCACCCAAGAGATGTCAATGAAGAAACACTTTTAAAGCTGAAGAATATTGGTTTTGATATGGTTAGTTTAGGTATTCAATCCTTTCAGGAAAAATGCTTAAAGGTTTTAGGCAGGGACTATATTAATGGAGTTGAGAAAGTAAAAATGGCAGCAGCTGCAGGCTTTGACACTATCGATGTTGACCTTATCTTCGGCATGGAAGGACAAGGCAAGGATGATTTAAAAGATGATTTTACCACTGCATTTAAATCAGGAGCAACTCAGGTTTCAACCTATCCCTTTATTGATTTTTCCTATGCAGATAATAAAAGCAAGCCATTGGGGAAAAGAGATAAAAAGGAGCTTCTTGAATATCTTGCAGCAGTAAGCGGGGAGCTTCAGTGCAGCAGAACTGCTGTATGGACCTTTGGGAAAAAAGATGCTCCCAGGTATTCTTCTGTCACCAGGGATAACTTTATAGGTTTCGGGTCAAGTGCCACTACTTTATTAAAGGATCATTTCAAAATCAATACTTTTTCAGTGGAAGAATATATAAAATGTATAAATAACGAAAAAATTCCTACTGCCCTTACTCTTAATTTCACTAAAAGGACCCGGGCACTCTACTGGTTATTTTGGAATTCCTATACCTTAAAGCTTAACAACGGAAGTTTCAAGAATCTTTTTAATGATGAGCTTGGACACCTTTTTAAATTTGAATTGAGGCTTGGGATTCTTATGGGGCTGATACGCAAAACATGCACAGGTTATGAATTGACTGAAAAAGGCATTTATAAATATCATTTGATTGAACAAGCCTACACCCATCAATATATAGATAAAACCTGGAGAATAGCAAGACAGGAAGCATGGCCGGATAAGATTAAATTGTACTAGACATGTGCCTTTAAAACTCTTCCAAGGCTGACACTGAAATTCAAACCAAAGGCTGGGGATTTTCTTCCCCAGCCTTTACTGCCTTCTGTCATCATTTGTTTTTATTCTTCTTATCCCTGGATTCATTTCCAAGGGAGTATTATGGTTTTCTTAATTCCTGCACACCGGTAACTTTACTATCGGCATCAGGCTTGAATGTTGCCTTTGCTTGATCAGTAGTAAAGTATATGTTGCCTTGAACGGTTGCGCCTATCAGTTGGAAATTCGTAGCCGAAACATAAATATCTCCTACAAAGGTTCCATACCAAAGTCCGCAGTCAGGACTGGTAATTGTCATTTTTGGCGCCGTCAACGTATATCTGGCGGTAACTTTACGATTTGCATCCTGAGCATAAAGGGCCAGTTTACGCTGTGACACAGGTGGGTTCTTGGTATTCTTGAACTCGCCGTCCACCAGAAGGTCCTTATTAATAGTCAAGTCATTCTTTATTGCGATAATCCATGTTCCGCCTCTGCTGATCGCCTGTACAAAGGCATCACCGTTATCTACTATGGATGCTGATGTTGATGTATCCGTAGTCTGTTTCGATGGATTTGTCTGTTGCGCCTCCTTGGTAGTTGTGTTTTGAGACTGCTGTGTTGTCTGCTGCTGTGGCTGCTGTTGAGGCTGAGTAGTAGATTTCTTACAGCCTGCAAACAATGCAGTAAGCATAACCATTGTTAATAAAATAGCTTTGACCTTCATAAAAATCCTCCTTTTACAGAATTATTTAGTATCAATTACATTATTACCACAACATAAAAATTAATGTATGTTCTTATTATCTCATCATAGGTTTAATCAATTTTCTTTATACCTTTGCCGATAAAACAAAAAAAGCGGCCTTGAGTGCCACTTTCATATGCAGTAGATTGTATATTCTTTAGGTCAGCTACAGATAGATATCAGAGAACTCCACAGTAGTAACTTGTACAAGATGATTGTCCAATAAATCCATGCCGGGCAGCTCAGTTTGTTCTTCCGTCACCATTTCATCAGGAAGAAGGATGGTAAAGGTACTTCCCCTCCCAATCCTGCTCTTGACCGATATACTGCCGCCCAAAGCGTCTACCAGTTTCTTCACCAGGGATAAACCAATACCCGAGCCTTCCGCCTGCCTTGACAAGGAGCTGTCCACTTGTCCAAATCTCTCAAATATAACTTCTACTTTATCCTCAGGTATTCCAATACCGTTGTCCTTGACCTCAATACGTATTCTATTTTTTACCGTGCGTAAGTTTACACTTATTCTCCTGCCTTCAGGGGTAAACTTGATTGCATTCGAAAGAAGGTTTAAGAGAATCCTTTCATATTTCTCATCGTCCATCCCAATTATCTTCTTTTGAGTTAAGGGCTCAAAAGTCAGCTTGATTCCCTTTTGGGAGGAATATGTACGTACTGATTCCACAATTGAATTTGTCAGAAATACTATGTCCACATTCCTTTTGTGTATTTTGATTCTTCCTGCATCGGCACTGGTAATGTCCAGTAGATTATTTACAAGTCTCAGCTGCCGGAAGGTATTCTGCCTTATTATGTTTATGTATTTTTTTGTTCTGTCGGACAGTTCGATGCCGCAAAGATAGTTTAAAGCCTGGATTGCCGTGTTGATTACGTTTAGCGGCGTCCTGAATTCATGGGATATCAGAGACAGAAACTCATCTTTCATTTCAATGGCTTTTTTTAGTGCCTCGTTCTTATCAATCTCCACATTCAGAAGCTGCTCACGGGCGTTTTCCAAAGCCTGCTGGCTTCTCATAAGAACGGTTATATCACGGGAAGTAACAATCCCATATAAAAAATTCCCAAGTTCATCAAAGACAGGTATACCATTTATCAGCGAATAAAAAATCTCCCCGCCTCTTTCATAATATATAATTCGATTTTCTGTAACAATTCCATGCATTGCACGATAGAAAGCCGTTTCCTCTACGGCAATAAGTGTCCCATCCATATTATAACGTTTCTCGTTATTATATAAATCGATGAACGTATAAATTCTGCTTGATTGATATTTCTGTGCAGACTTATTCATAATAATCAATCTGCTGTTTTCATCAACGACATAAAGGGATTCCTGAAGGTTGTCTACAATAGCTTCAAGCAGTTCCTTCTGCTTTTTGATAGTTTGTGATTGTTTTGCCCGGCCTGTAACATCCTGAGAGTTAAACACTGCCATAACCATGTTTCCACTTTCATCATAAATGGGATTCCCGCTGATGCTTACATATCTCTCAGTACCATCGTATTTCATAACCATCTGGTATCTTTCAAGCTTTTCACCTTTCAGTACACGGGAGGCAGGTAATTCCTCCCGGGAAAGTTCTTTTCCATCTTTATCATAGTATTTAACTGCATCCAGTGAACAGCCCACTGTGCTGATGTCAACGGGCCCGGCCCATTCTTTGGCCTTTTTGTTCAGTTTGATATAGTTTCCATCAATATCCAGAATGTAGAATCCATCATTGATATTATCCAGAATCACTTCCAATTCTCTTTTTTGCTGCTCCAGTTCCTTCTCCATCTTCTTACGTTCAGCTATCTCTTCCTTATTTAAAACCTGTTCCGTTGTCTCCACAGCCATAGTAACACAATACTTTATTTTATTGTCCTCACTGATGGGAATCAGAGATAACTTCCAGTAGGTAGTTTCTCTGTTAAAGCCTTCATACTTGAATTCCTCAATGTTGTATGACTTTCGGGTTTCAATTACGGTGCTCCAGATATCCTCGAAGGCACTTCCTTTAAAACCTGTTACAAACTCTGTTATGTGCTTCCCAATGCAATTTTCCCTTTTATTGAAGGGCGCATTTAAAAAGCCTAAGCACTTATCATTTGCTCTCAGGAGAGTCATATCCGGCATGCTGTAAATACCGACACCATAGTAGTTATCCAAATACAGGGCGCTTATTATCGGGCATTTAACATAAGGATCCGAGCCCGGTTTCTCCAAAAACATGTACACGCTTTCTTTTGGGCCGCTAATTACCTTGAAATTAAAAAATTTTACTTCAAGTGAGCTGGTAAACAAAAAATATTCGGCTGTATCAATTATCCTTTGAGAGCTCACATCAGGTCCGATCCTTAAAACCCTGAACAACTCCTCAATATTCTTATATAGAAAATCTTCAATTTGAACCCCAGTCATATGAGCAAAAGCTTCATTGGCCTCAATAACAACACCTTCATTTACAATTACAAAAGGATTTTCCTTAATATCTCCATGGGAAGCTATATTATTCATAAGTAACCCTCCAAATTCCTACCGGATTCTTCTCTCTTTAACCTTCATGTAGTTATTATAGCATTTTATTCCATTTATATCTATGCTTTTCCAATTTTTGATATAAAAAAATGAGGTACAAAGTACCTCATCCCAGCTGAATTTTAATGATGGAATAATCTCAACCCCGAGCACGCCATAACCATGTCATATTCATTACAGGCTTCTGTTACAATATTGTCTCTTATTGAACCGCCTGGCTGAACAATATATTTCACCCCGCTTTGAGCGGCCCTGTCA
>JAUZPH010000208.1 GCA_030706065.1 Bacillota bacterium
AATTCTCCTTTATTTAATAATTAAGTCATATGAAGGTCGCTATCTAATAAAATATTAAATAATATGTGAATATTTTATCATATAATGGGAGTAAAGTATAATTTTGAATATAGAAACGGTGAGAAGTATTTTATATGAAGATAATCAGGCGTAACTGTTGAAACACATATATGACAATCAAATATCTTTTGTGTTAATAATAAAAAAGGCTTCAATACACTGAACTGGGGTGTACAAAGCCTTTTTAACGGTTCTATTTGCAGAAGGAAAAAAACAGCAATAATATGCGTTGATATTACTGCTGTTTTTGTTATTATTGATTACTTATGGTTGGCCATGGTATTTAAGTCATCAGCAAGAGTAGAGAGTTCTGTTAAGCTTGCGGTAACTTCTTCTATAGCAGCTGACTGCTGCTCTGTAGTTTCAAGTGTTGCATTGGATGTATCCATTGTCTTCCTGACAGATTCCTGAATTTTATATGTCAAATCCATAATTTTTAAAGCAGTTTCTTTTGAATTCTGTGACAAGGTCCTGATTTCTGTTGCAACTACTCCGAAGCCTCGCCCTGCCTCTCCTGCTCTCGCAGCCTCTATTGAGGCATTCAAACCAAGCATTTTAGTTTTGTCTGCAATACTTTTTATAGAATCCAATACTGCATTTATTTCTAGCGATAATTGTCTTACATTATTTATTTCATTGCTTAGATTATGTTGATTATTGGTAACATTTACGGAGGATGCACTTAGTTCCTCCATAGTGGCAGATATTTGACTAAAATTATCAGAAAGTGTCTGGGACATAGTGCTCAATCTAAGCTGTTCATATCCGGTTTTTGAAAGGGCGTTTGCAACGATGAATAATACCTCGGCAGCAGCCTTTACATTTTCTTCCTTGGTCATATAAACATTCTTTACGGCTTTGACATAACCTTCCTGGTCAACGCCAATTTCATCAGCGGTTTTTCTGAACTTTATCTCATCGGGAGCTGAAGTTAATATCTGGCCTCCCAGGATTGTCCCTATAAGATGTCCGTCCACTAGTATAGGAGCGGCAAAATCTATTAATCCTGCATGGCATGTATAGATATAAGGTCTGCCGGTTCTTGCGGTTTCTTCCCCGCCTTTTTTGTGTGATAATGCACATCTGCCATCTCCAACCTTGGTAGAGTGGGTAAAATCCATACAAAAGCGTGTATAGGAGCTTGGCTTAGTCACAGGATTTCCGTTTTTATCCACTGTAACACTGGCAATATTCATGCCGGTGGCAAAGTTATCCTGAAAAGTCTGAAGCAGATTAATATCAATAACATCACTGATCTCAAGTTCTTTTGTATCCAAATCTCCGGCTGCTGTTTTTTTTATCATGTTGGGTTCCTCCGCTAATCAAATTATATTTTTTAGTTGCACAAAATTTAACTATGTAATAATGTCCGAGTTACTATTAGTTATAGAGAAATTTTCTTCGTCATTATACTGCCATCCAAGGATTGCAAATCTGAAGTTATTTTAAGAAATTCTTTATTTTTCATCTTGATTGGATATAACGATTACAGGATTCTCAGCTAGAACCTCCTAAGTTGAGTGAGAATCTAAGCAATTTCTTCAAGTTTACTGTTGGGATTAATTCATCCGATACATCCAGTATTCCTTGCATGTATTCGTAAGAAGTAGGAAGCAAAGAAATATTCATCAATCTAGACATTTTTTCAACACAGAGCATGTCTATTCCATAAGCTTTGCTATTGATACTAAATGTAATGAAACTATAAATATGTAATTACCGTGTTTTTAAGCGGTTTGGGTAACTGTTAAGATACATTTACATAAATTATAATGGAAAGTTTAAAATAAATCAACAAAACAATAAAATGTGTGCATAATTCGATATAAGTAATGCATAAACATGCAAAGTAAATGAGCAGTATACTGGGTCAATAGACCATTCAAGGAATTCCTTCTGGCAGATTGGAGTAAATATCAGACTTCCTTTATAATCGGAATTTACAATTCTTATATTTTTGTCGAGAAATACTATATAGATTTATGCAGGTATATTTCCGGTGCTATAGAATTATGAAGATATGGTGTATATGTATTACAAAAACATAAGATATATATGCAAGTGGCGGCAGAATCAGAATATCTTCAAAAGGAGCTGGGGGCTTGGAGGATTTTATAAAAATCAAAGGTGCAAGAATTCACAATTTGAAAAATATAGACGTTCAAATTCCAAAGAACAGGCTTACTGTCATCACCGGTGTCTCCGGCAGTGGCAAGTCAAGCCTTGCTTTTGATACCTTGTATGAGGAAGGGAAACGGCGGTACCTTATGTTTTCAGGTACACAGTTTATGATAGACAGTGCCCAGAGCTTTGACAGTATAACCGGACTATCTCCAACCGTGGCAGTGGAACAGAGGATAATCCGGCAGTCAAATCCCAGGAGCACCGTTGGTACCCGCACAAAGATAAGCAATATGCTGGCGGTGTTTTTTGCGGCCTATGGAAAACATGGGAATGCTTATGACGATGGACAGCCTCTTTCCATGGAAATGTTTCAGAGGAATTCCCCCATAGGAATGTGCATCAAATGCCTGGGGAAGGGTAAGATTTACAAACTGGATGAAGAGAAGCTTTTTGGCGACCTGTCAAAGCCTCTGCATAAGCTTGTATTTAACCTGGGCAGCCGCGGTATAACAAGAAAAATGCTGGAGTCCTACTGCAGATATTATGGAGTATCAATAGAACAAAATGCAGACACACTTACTCCGGAACAGCTTCACAGTCTGTTGTATGGCGACGGTGGAAAGACAGCATTTCCGGGATTTGTTCCATGGATAATGCAGGTTATAAACAGCCAAAGTGGCAGATTAAGATGGTTATTGACGAAAGACGGATACTTGAGCTTGATGGCCTGTCCAAAATGCGGTGGTATTGGCCTTGGAGAACAGGCAATGCATACGACTGTCTGGGGGAAAACCATTACTGAGCTTGAAAATATGTATATCAAGGACCTCTATGAATTTTTACTGAAACATAAGAGTACCACAGCCGGAGTAAATTTAATCGGCGAAATCCTTACAAAGCTTGAATGCATGGTTGATGTAGGGCTGCACCACCTGGCACTTTCCCGTCCTGTTCCCACTCTCTCGGGAGGGGAAATTCAAAGGCTTTTTCTGGCATCCTTCATAATTGCGGAGATGGATTCCATCACCTTTATCTTTGATGAGCCGACCATTGGGCTGCATGAGGTTGAGAAGGAAAAACTCATAGGCATTATCAAAAACTTAGTGCACAGGGGAAATACTGTAGTTGCAGTAGAACATGACGAAAACTTTATGAAGGCAGCTGACTATATTATTGATCTGGGGCCGGAGGCAGGAATATTTGGCGGAGAAAGAATATTTCAAGGCAGCTTCAGTGAATTTATGACCTGTACCGATTCCAGAACTTCTCCCTATCTCTCCGGCAGAAGAGAATTTGCTGTGAAAAAGAATTATAAGCCTGAGGATAAAACCAGGCTTTTAACAATAAAAAATGCCGGGCTTCACAACTTGAAGAACATCTCTTTGGATATTCCCTTAGGGCTTATGGTAGGTGTGGCAGGGGTTTCCGGCAGCGGCAAGTCAAGCCTTATTGCCGACACGCTGGTACCTATGCTGAGGGAACTTCTAAAAAGTCAATTTACCGAGGATGATGAGGAAGAAGAGGACTTTGATGAATACAGCGGAGCCATGGTTTTGGGAACAGAACATATAAGCAAATGTGTGGTGGTGGATCAAAGGCCCATAGGAAGAAGCAGGACTTCCTGTCCGGCCACGTATACGGGAATTTTTGACCGCATAAGAAAGGTATTGGCAGACACTGAAGGGGCAAGGAAAAACGGATATACTCCAGGCCTCTTCAGTGTAAATTCCGAAGGCGGCTGTCGCGGATGCAAAGGGGAGGGTGTTATCCATCACTATGTGGGCTACGGCAACTTCATTGACCTTGAATGTGAATACTGCGGCGGAACCGGTTTTGTTGAGGAGGCCCTGGAGGTAAAGCTTCACGGCAAAAATATCCGGGAGATACTGCGGATGAGTGTGCTGGAAGGAGCAGACTTTTTCAAGGATATTGATAAACCAATCTATAATATGCTCGTAACCTTGAAGCGTGTAGGATTGGGGTACATAAAGCTCGGCCAAAGAACACCTACCATTTCCGGAGGAGAGGCACAGAGGATAAAGCTTGCCAGGGAACTTGGGAAGCGGCAGATCAAAGGCAGTCTGTATATACTGGATGAACCAACCACCGGATTGTCCTTTGATGACAGCGAAAAACTCATAACCTTGATGCAGGAGCTCTGTTACAACGGAAACACGGTAATAGTAACGGAGCATGACCCTGTAGTGCTCAGCAATTGTGATTATATTATAGAACTGGGGCCCGGCGGCGGCAGCGAAGGCGGTTATGTCATTGCATCAGGCTCCCCGGGGGAACTTAAAAACAGCAGAAAATCCATAATAGGAAGGTATTTGTTATGATTTTTGAGTGGCAGTATTCTACACCGGAGGCGGAAGGAATGGACAGTGAAGTACTGGCGGGTATTGATGATTACTTGAAGCAAAAGCGGTACAGGCTTGTAAACAGTGTTCTTGTGGTGAGAAACGGGAAAATAGTATTTGAACATTACTACAACAAGTTTAACGAGGGAAGCCGGAACAATATCAAATCCATATGGAAGAGCATCTTGTCCATAACTACAGGAATCTGCCTGGATAAGGGAATCATTAAGAGCCTTGATGTACCGATATGCGCTTATCTTCCGGAGTTTGCGCAGAATAATCATATGTATCACAAGGCTATAACAATCCGACATCTGCTTACCATGTCCTCAGGCATATACTGGAACGGCGGCATTCATTATCACTGCCCGTTAATGACGCAGATGATGAAAACAGATAACTGGGTCTCATACATAGCTGATGCTGCGGTGAACAATTATCCCGGGACAAAATTTATCTATAAGGAATGGGATGTGATTTTACTTTCAGCTGTCCTCGGCAGAGCGGTAGGGGGTACAGCCTACGACGCCTGCAGTAAGTTTCTGTATGAACCTCTCGGTATAACAAGCGGTGTATGGCCGCAGAGCCCGGACAAGGTTTCCTATACTGTATATAAAGGGGAAGAAAACTCTGATCTCTGTGCCAGGGATTTGGCGAAAATAGGGCAGCTGTTTTTAAATAATGGTGTATTTAATGGGGAAAGAATCATATCGGAAGCTCATGTCAGGCAGGCTGTAACTCCAAGTGAAGCATACTCCGGCTACGGTTACCTTTGGTGGCTCTTCGACGGCGGCTTTGCCTGCAGAGGATTCGGGGGCCAGGAAGTCAGTGTATATCCGGCAGATGGGCTTGTCACGGTCATTCAGGCAACGGCGACCCCATCAGGCAAAGCCTATCACGACGTAAATGATGTGATTAGAAGAAGCTTAAAGTAGAAACAGATACAGGCAGTGTTTGTTTTACATGCAGAATTGTGCATGAACTGCAAGGAAGTATAAAACTATCTCTGATAAAGTAGTTATTGAAGGGGTGAGATGTATGGAATGGCTTACCAAGATGAACAATGCTTTGAACTATATAGAGGATAACCTGGCTGGCGATATTGACTTTTCCAGGGCTGCAGCAATAGCCTGCTGCTCGGTATATAATTTTCAGCGCATGTTTTCCTTTATAACCGATATACCCTTATCCGAATATATCAGGCGCAGAAGGCTGACCCTAGCTGCCTTTGAACTCCAAAACACAAATATGAAAGTCATTGATATTGCACTGAAGTATGGGTACGAATCTCCGGAGGCCTTTGCCCGTGCATTTTCTAATGTTCATGGAGTGGCGCCTACCTC
Organism: Bacillota bacterium; assembly: GCA_030706065.1. GTDB lineage: Bacteria > Bacillota > Clostridia > Clostridiales > Clostridiaceae > JAEZDX01. Next base: position 5,888 of record JAUZPH010000208.1, read on the forward strand.
TGCAAGAAGGATGGGTGTTCATCTAAAGGCATATCCTCGTCTGTCCTTTCAAATATCTATTAAAGGAGATGTTGAGATGAATTACAGAATCGAGCAGAAGGATGCCTTTACAGTATTTGGTGTAGAAGAGACCTTTACTACGGAAAATGGTGAAAACCTTAAGGCCATACCTGAATTTTGGCTGAAGTCAATTAAAAACGGAACATTAGATAGGCTTATCAAGGCCACCAATGAGAACTGGCAGGGAAGATACGGACTTTGTCCTGTCAATTCAGTTTGCTGCTATAATGATACGGGAAACAGTTCTTTCCCATATATGCTCTGTGCATTAAAGACTCCAAAAAGCAATACAGAGGGATTTACGGAAGTTGATGTCCCCGCAGCAACCTGGGCCATATTTACCACGGAAGAGCACACGGAGGAGGAGACCTCTTCAGTTCTTCAAAGCTTGATAAAGCGGGTCTATACAGAATGGCTGCCAACTGCCAATTACGAAAAGATAGACGGCTATGAGTTTGAAATGTACTACAATAAGGAAAACGGCAAATGCTACTGCGAGACCTGGATGAGGGTTGCTAAAAAGGCAGAGTAATAGGGAAAATCATATAAAGGCTTGACCCAAAAGACCGATGCAGGTGCACCGGTCTTTCTTTCCATTATAAAAATTTTAAACCCAAGCCTGTTGTTGTCCAATTTACTCT
>JAUZPH010000209.1 GCA_030706065.1 Bacillota bacterium
AGTAAGGATGTCCCATTGAAACTGACCTTGAACGGTAACACTTTAAAGGCAATATATAACGGAGACAGGAAGCTGGTATCGGGAAGGGATTATACTTACAGCGATGCAGCAGTAACCCTGAAAGGGGACTATGTAAGCAGGCTCCTTACAGACAGTATTGGAATCAATGCCACATTGAAATTGAAATTCTCCGCAGGTACCGACTGGAATGTTTATCTGACTCATTACAGTACTCCGGTATTAAGCCCTTCAGAAGGAACGGACGCCGGCCTCAACATTCCAGTACAGTTTAACGGCTCCAGGCTTTCCACCATGGAAGCGGTCTATTCCGACGGATCCGGTGCGGCAGGGCCACAGAACTGGACAACCTACAAGGAATATGGTTATGCCTTCACCGTCGACTATTCAGGAAACAAAGTAACCATGACGGACAAGTTCTTTAAGGAAACCCATGACGGGGAAATGATATTAATCTTCCATTTCCAGAGCGGAGAAGTAATGCAGTATAAGATAGTCAAGAACGGAACCACCGTAAAGTCCGTTAATTGAGAGAATAATACCACTCAGAAAATAATCCTAAAAAGACGCGGAGAAGTCGAGCTTACCGCGTCTTGAAATTTTTGGTTAAAACACTATAAAGGTAAAAAGCAAGCAAAGCTCCAAATTAATATTTACCGGAATTTAAGCCTTCAATTTTATCCTGCAGCTGAGTTTCAGGTCTTCATCAGCGGAGGAACCGCCAACTCTTATTATTACTTCATCTTCCTCTACAACCCAGGCATGCTTCTCAACATTCCAGTAGGCAAGGTCCGCCGCTGCCAGTGAAAGCTCAACAGCAGCCTTCTTTCCTGCCTCCACCTTTACCCGCTTGAAGCCCTTAAGTTCTCTCTTGGGGCGTTCCACGGAGGAATTGATATGTTCCACATAAAGCTGTACAACCTCTTCGCCGTCCCGCTTTCCTACATTTTCAACATCCACTGTTATTGTAAGGATGCCGTCAATCGTCAATTCCCCTGAGCCGGACTTCAGGTTTGAATACTCAAATTTGGTATAGTTCAAGCCGTAACCAAAGGGATACAGCGGTTCACCCTTGAAGTACATATATGTTCTGCCATTACGGATATTATAATCCAGCATATCCGGCACCTGGTCAAGGGATTTTGGCCAGGTTTGAACAAGGCGTCCTGCGGGATTGTAGTCGCCGAAAAGGACATCTGCAAGAGCACTGCCCATCTCCTGGCTGTTTTGCGTCATATGCAGGATAGCGGGGATAGCCTCCTGGGCTTTGTTTATGGAATATGGGAAGTTGGAAACAAGTACGAGTATAGTATTCTTGTTTGCCTTGAGTACTTCCTGGAGAAGTTCTTCATCCGACTGCTCCAGTGTTATGCTTCTTCTGTCTACAGCCTCTCTTCCTTCGCTGGGCATCTGCGTCACCGCCCAACCCAGGTTCCCGGACACGGGGTCATTGCCGATTATTACAATTGCTGCATCAGATTTTGCTGCAGCGTCGGCAGCGGCGTTGTTTGTATTATCCGGGGCGAAGTTTACAGTTACCTTGTCCCCAAGCTTGTTTTTAATTCCATCAAGGGGAGTAATGCTGTAGGGAAGATTACCGCTGTACCAGTCCATCAGAACTTTGTCAGCCTTATGGCCGATTACGGCAACACTCTTTAAGGAATTCCCATCCAGGGGGAGCAAATCACCGCTGTTTTTCAGCAGCACAATGGATTCCTGTGTAACCTTTTTGACCAGGGATTTATGTGTCTCTGTTTCCCAAGGCGCAGTTTCGCCGACCTCGGTATAGGGTACCATTGATGGCGGATCCAGAAGCCCAAGGCGGATCATAATCCTCAGGTTTCTTCTTAAGACCTCATCTATTTCCTTCATATCTATCAAGACTGCATCGAGAGCCTCATTGACACCGGCTTCGTATAACCCATCCAGAAACTGGCTTATACCGGCTTTGATACATGCAGCTGATGCGTCCCTGTTATTGTCATAGTAATGATGGTGGGAAACCAGCAGGCCAAGAGCGCCGCCATCGGTACAGATAACTCCGTCCACATTCCATTCCTTCATGGTTACATCTCTAATGAAGGGATTTATTATACAGGGTATGCCGTTATATTTATTGTAGGCTGTCATATAGTTATCGGAGCCGCCTTCGGTGAAGCCCTTCATGAAGGGATAGGAATAGTATTCTCTGAACAGCCGGTCATCAAAATCCGAAGAAGAGGTGGTACGGGTATCCTCGTTGCTGTTTGCCAGAAAGTGCTTCAGGAGGGAAGCAGTACGGATATACTTCGGGTCGTCGCCCTGCAGGCCTTTGACCACAGCTACAGCCATGACGCTGTTAAAGTAAGGGTCTTCGCCGAAGCATTCTTCGGTCCTGCCCCAGCGGGGATCTCTTCCCAAATCTGCATTGGGGGCTCTCACAATCAGCCCTCCTCTGCCGAGTTTGTGATAGGCATATCTGAATTCCTCTGCTTCCGCCTCAGCTGCCTCTCTTACCAGAAGCGGGTCCCAGGTCTCGCCAAGGCCGATGGCCTGACAAAACTGGGTTGTTGCCATCGGATCATCGCCGCCCCATTTACCGGGACCGCCCAAGGCAGCACCGTGGTATCCTTCCACTTGTCCCGCCACAGAAAAACCGAGCCTTGGGATATCGTGATTTCCGCTGTCCAAGAGCATGATCTTCTCTTCTTTAGTCAAAAGAGACAGCAGGTTATCGATTCTTTCTTCCATTGGCGACTCCGGATTTTGAAAAGGGTAGCTGTACTTTGCTTCATTTGCCTTTTCCATTTACTTCACTCCTTGCATAGTATATTTGTCTGTCTTCATCACTTCTTTATATATAAGCAGAGTTATGTATATTATTTACATTATAGTGCCTTTTTCCATGGGAGACAATGTATATAATTAATCATAAATCATATGAAAAATTACAGGTATATTAAAATATTTATCTTCTTTTCTTGTTATATTGATATCTTCCTGCCGACTAGAACTTTTATTTATGATGCAGCACTTTCTGCTGGAATTGCTGTACATGCTGTTTGGTGAGATAATATTCGTCAGAACATCGGAATGGCGCTACGTTTAAATTGTAAATACGCAGACTTTTTCTGTATTTTAGCAATTCCTAGCTTTTGGAAAAAATAGTATGCTTATATCATAAAAGCTGTGAAATGGCGCCGTTTCAAAGGCTTATAAAAAGGAGATGCATGGAAATATGAAAAAGTATAGGTTTTTAATACTAACACTTGTGTTCACGCTGCTCGGCAGCACCGTCATATATGCAGGTGTCAGATTGAGAAGTTCAACTGATGTGTACCTGGCGTTAAAAGAAGACGTATTCTATCCCAAAAACGTGGAGAAAGACTGCAAGCTTCCTGTGGTATTCCTGTCACATAACGGTGGACAGGACAAAGCTGCCTGGGGCGATTTCCCTCAACAGATAGCAGATGCTGGCTTTTTCACAGTAAACATCAGCTGGCAGGCATGGGATACATCTCAGGTGGAAGCCGCCATCAACTACACTCTGGAGAAATATAAGGACAAGATAGACACAAACAGAGTAGCCTTTGTAGGCGGATGCCATGGTGGAAAGGATTTGCTTCAGATAATGGGCAGACAGGATTTGACTTATAAGGTGAAGACCGCTGTAGTGCTTTCAGTTTCCGAGGATGACCAACCGGTTGTGGACAGTCAAAAGACAGGCCACGGGCCGATACTTGCATACTATTCACTGCATGATGTGCTGGGCGAATACTATCAGCAGGTTACCAAGAGAGTAGCTGAAGAAATCATTACTGAGCCAAAGAAAGCCGTAGCTCTTGATGAATCAGCCCATGGTGATGATTTGGTAACCCAGGCCTCCTGTAAGGTAGAGCTCCGCAGGGACATAATCAATTGGCTGAAGCTTTATGACAAGTAACCATTACTATAGGTGATAAATTACGATCCAGAGGTAGCTACCTTTACAGATGCGGAAATTTAAAACCTTTAGTATTCGCCGGAGAAAATATCGAATCTTCACCGATTTTTCCGTATGTAAAATTTCATCATATATCGCAATAATAAAATATCCAATCTTCACGGATTTTTATTGTTGCTCATTCAAAAGAAATTTTACATACTAGGCTATAGATTTAGATATAAATTTCCCCATCTTTATGTTGTCCCCCTATTGTGATATAATATAAAGTAGGAAATGCCTAGTGCCGGTAACACTAGGCATCCCTGGAACATTTATTTTGTTTTAGGGCTATTGCATCAAATTAATGACATATTAATTTGTCAGGAAAAGTGCTTATCTTTGCAGGATGGGGCACTTTTTTTGATTCTGATCCCTGGCAGTGAAGCATAGGATTTCTCTCCTTTTTCATAAAAGTAATTAATCTTATACTTTGATAAAACATATAATACTTTATAATTCAAAATCTTTCCCCAGCGCCGGAACGGCTGCCGAAGAATCCTAGATAACTGTTACGTTTGCAAGGTCTGCTTTGGAGCCTTTTAAAACGGCATAGGTCAACTTATCCATTGCAGCACCGTCGAAAACCGCTTTCTTTACATCCGAGTTTTTAAAAGACACATTTTTTAGAATCGCATTTTTAAAGGATGTGCCTTTTAACGAACACTTTTCAATGGTAGTATTATTAAAGGTCTGATTATCGAAGCATATGCCGGATAAGTCCGAACTGACAAAATGAGTATTATCAAGGACAGTGTTTTTAAAACTTGCATTTTTCAGGCCGCAGGAGGATATCCTTGCACCGGTAAGAATAACACCATCAAAGCTTACATTTCCCAGGTCAGACATACTCAATTTTGCTTCGGTAAGGTCCGCGAAATCAAATCTTACCTCATTCAGAGCGCTGCATTTAAAGGAACTGCCTTTTAAATCGGAACCGCTGAAATCTGATCTCCTTAAGTCACTGTAATCAAATTTGCCATCATGGACAGCTACGCCCTTCAAATCGGAATCTGTGAGGTTAATTTTTGAGAGGTCCTTTCTTACCATCTGCTTAAGTTCTTTTGTCTTGTCTGATATGCTTTCTATTATCTCTTTTACATCACCTATACAGTCGATAGTCATCTTATAAGCAGTTTCCTCATCATAACCCTGAGCCTTATAATCGTTGAACTTCTCCTGCAGATTAACAAACATTTCTTCCTTTAATTCTCTAACCACATGTCCATCCTCATAGGATGAAAATACTCCATCTAAATATTTCTGTAACTTCTCATTCATTTTTTACTGCCACCTTTCCTTTATAATAATTTGTCCAGAATACGCTTGGCATTTCCCCAGTTTTCCTTGTTTTCAGAATAAGTCCTTTTACCTTTTTCCGTGATGCGGTAGTACTTTCTTCTTCCTCCCTGACTCTCGTCACCCCAGTATGAAGTAACGTCGCCATCACTCTCCAGCCTCTTCAGGCTTGAAAACATGGTGGACTCCTTTAGTTCATACTCGCCATCGGAGTTTGAGTATATCAGCTTTGATATTTCATAACCATATTTATCACCACTTGTCAAAAGCTTCAGAATGATTGTATCCGTATGTCCTCTTAGCAAATCTGAGGAAATTTTATTGTCGACCACCTTATCACCTCCTTGAGTATAATATACATCGAAGTACCACGACTGTCAAGGTATTATTGCAGTCGCTTTAACTTTATTGTCGCTATACTGTCACTGTCAAAGTATGGGAGTATATATCTCTAAGGACTTTTTAATCCGCCGGATAAGCTCTTCCCGAACATTTGACGGTTCCAGGCACTCACATTTGTCGCCAAAGCCAAGTAAAATTCTATAACCGAATTCATCTTCAACGAAGGGGAAACGGACTATTAATTTATTATTTCCGGCTGATTCAAGGTTTTCCTCGCCGTAGAATTCTACCATCCAGTATCTCAGCGATTCATCTGCAAGCAGTTTGACTGTAATAATCCTTATAAGATTTTGCCTGAAATGCGTAATAAGCTGTGGACAGTATTGCTGTTCCGCGGCTTTTTCATTTTTCGGGAAAACACATAAATGTATTGAACCATGTCACTGAAGGTTGTCTTTTGGATTTTGCAGTGATATAATGGACAGCGTAAATATAGGGAAGGCATCCTTAAGCTGGATGGGGTACGCCGCGTATGGAGCGGAGTGCTCTTTTTTGATTTTTTCGCTTATCAGATAGTGTTTCCATAATAATAAAATTATACAGTACTGTACTGTTATCGAAAGCCGTGATTAAATGATTAATATAAGACAACATAGCAGGCTGGAGAGGTTCCTTGAAAAGCATCTTTCCGGGGACTCCATCAGTTATCGTAAGATTCTCGCCATATTTCTGCCGGTTTTAATTGACCAGGCCTTTGTTTTCGGACTTAACATTTTGAACACCGCAATGATCAGTTCTTCGGGAGTTTCAGCCATAAGCGCTGTCAGTATGGTGGATTCCCTGAACATATTTCTTGTAAGTGTTTTTATAGCCCTATCTACAGGAGGCACAGTGGTTGTGGCTCAATACAAGGGGAAGGACAACCGCAAGATGGTTTCAAAGGCGGCAGCGGGCAATATTACG
>JAUZPH010000021.1 GCA_030706065.1 Bacillota bacterium
ATTGGTGAAGGCAATGTCTCTTTCATCTCCCTCAAAGGTAACCCTGCCATTTTCCACGTTCACATCGCCATATCCCAGTTCTTTAAGTTCGCCTGCGGTTATAGCTTCTATCCCAAAGGTCGATGTTGCGATTAAATCATACTGCATATGCCTCTCTCCTTAAAAGTTCAAGTATAGTATAACAGGGCAGTGGTCTGAACCCATGACATCAGTGAGTATCCTGGCATCTGTGACATTCTCCAGCAGATTGTTAGATACAAAATGATAGTCAATTCTCCAGCCTACATTCCTTTCCCTTGCTTTGAACATATAACTCCACCAGGAGTATTCTATTTTATCTCCATTTATTTTTCTATATGTATCAGTATAGCCCTGTCGGATAAATTTATCCATCCAGGCTCTCTCCATCGGCAGAAAGCCGGAGGTTCCCTCATTCGCCTTGGCATTTTTTATATCCTTTTCCGTATGGGCTGTATTATAATCACCGCAGATGACTAATCTTTTTCCCTCGCTCACTTCTTTATCGCAGAATTCCAACAAGGCATCATAGAATTCCATCTTATAATTCAGCCTTTCTTCACTAGATTGTCCGTTTGGAAAATATATGTTTAATAGTTCAAAGTCCTTAAACTCAGTAATGAGTATTCTTCCTTCACTATCAAACCTCTCTATGCCTATGCCATGCCTCACGGACACAGGTTCTTCCTTTGTGTATGTAGCCACGCCGCTGTAGCCCTTTTTCTCCGCAAAACTGAAATAAGCTTTATATTCACCTATATTTCTGATCTCATCATTCACCTGTTCACCCTGCAGCTTAGTCTCCTGTATACAGAGAATATCCGGTGAAGCTTCCAGCAGCCACTCCTTAAAATTTTTCTTCAAAACAGCTCTAAGGCCATTAACATTCCAGGATATAATATTCAAACAAATCACTCCAAATCATAGTAAGTATATTTAATTATACTATCAAATATCATATATTTACAAATAATATCAATCATGAATAAAAAGAAACTGGTTACTATTTAATAATAACCAGTTCTACATATATCATACTATAAAATCTTTTCGAAATTCTGCTATTCTTCGGCGTTTATTACATACTTTTCGTTCATTAGGCCAAGCTTACTCAATATATAGAAGACAATTGACAACAGCATACCTGTCACTGCTGCAAAGGCCATACCCTTTAGCTGCACTCCTGAGCTGCCAAGGTTTATTGAAGCTCCACTTACTCCTATTACAAACGTTACTGCGCCCAAAACCAAATTGTAGCTCTTGCTGAAGTTTACCTTCTTTTCAACAAGCATTCTTATTCCGGAGGCTGCGATTATACCATAGAGTAAAATCGTTACTCCTCCCATTACTGGTAGTGGAATATTCTTAATTAAAGCCGAGATCTTACCTATGAATGAAAATGCTACTGCTAAAATTGCTGCTCCTCTGATAACCCATACTGAATATACTCTTGTTATTGCCATAACACCTATATTTTCTCCATAGGTTGTATTTGGAGGTGATCCTGTGAAACCGGAAACTATGTTACTTAATCCGTCCCCAAGAAGTGATTTGTGTAATCCAGGGTCCTTCATCAGGTCTTTATCTGTAACATTTCCTGTTACAATAAGGTGCCCAATATGTTCTGCCAGAACAACCAAACATGCCGGTGCTATAATCAATATTGCATTAAAATCAAACACTGGTGCAGTGAAATCAGGCAACTTAAACCATGGAGCATTACTTACTTCGGTAAAATTAACTTGTCCCATTATTAAAGCAAGTGCATATCCTGCAACTACTGCAGTTAGTATTGGGATAATCTTAAAAAACTTTCTGAACACTACAGAACCTATGACTCCCACAAGTAATGTAAAGATTGAAATCGTCAGTGCCTTAGGATCAGGGCTAAAGTGTGCCAATTTACTCAAGCTGTCTGCCGCACCTGCCAAAGCATCTTTTGTAGCTCCAGAATCTTTGGCCAGCTTAATTAAAGCATCAGTTGCATTACTCAATGTGCTGGCATCCGGTAAAAAACCAGCCTGCTGGAATGCAACTGGCGCCAATTCAAGTCCAATAACTGCAACAACAGCTCCCATTACCGGTGGCGGCATTACTACATCTATCCATCTAATACCAACAAATTTTATTATGAAAGACATCAACACAAAGAACAAACCAAAGAAGATGAATCCTGATTGAGCATGGGAAAATCCGCCGTGACTTCCCATTATTAAAAACACAGGTGCTATAAATGCGAAACTTGAACCAAGGTAAGCAGGAATCTTTCCTCTTGTAACAAAACTATAAATTATAGTTCCAATACCATTCATGAGTAGTGCCACAGCCGGATCTACTCCAAAGAGAAAAGGAACCAATACTGTTGCACCAAACATTGCAAATAAATGTTGGAAGCTCAGAGGGATTGTTTCAAGAATAGGTAATCTTTCTTCAATGCCTACATAATTCTTGACTTTCTTGTTTTCCATTAATATTTCCTCCTTTTAACCTCGCCGGGTTATTTTAAAAGATCTTATAATAATTAAGATAAAAATTCATTCTGGGGCTTGTACACAAGTATTGAATTTTTATCGTTATTATTCCAATTCATAAATTTTTACAGAGTCCTCTTCATCAATTTCAGTGAGCTTTACAGCAATCATTTCACAATTTGATGTAGGTATGTTTTTACCTACAAAGTCTGCTCTGATTGGAAGTTCTCTGTGGCCCCTGTCGATAAGAACCGCCAGTTCTATCATCAAAGGTCGGCCGGCATCAATCACCGCCTCTATGGCAGCACGTGCCGTTCTTCCGGTATATAATACATCATCAACCAGGACTACCTTTTTCCCTGCTACTTCAACGCCTAGATTCTTATCATTTATAAGAGGCATATCGTCGAGTTTTTCCAGATCATCCCTATAAAGGCTTATATCTACGCTGCCAACCGAGACTCTGAGGCCTTCTATTTCCTCTATACGGTCGGCAATTCTTTCTGCCAGAGGATATCCCCTTCTTCTGATGCCAATGAGCACTATACCCTCTACGCCTTTATTCTTTTCTATTATTTCATGGGATATTCTTGTCAAGCTTCTCTGTATCGCCTTGTCATCCAAAAGAACTGATTTCAACTTCATGATATCGCCTTCTTTCCATTAAACTTCAGTATAGGAAAGTATATTATATACTAAAACTGTAAATAAAAAACGCCATACCGTGATTGGTAAGGCGTATACTTAGTCCTGTAATATGTACCCACATTCATCGCCCTTACGACCTCACTGGATCGTTTAAAGGTATTATTTACTTGTCTATTTAATATTATCACATCAATCTATCTTTTTCAACTCTTTTCGCAGCAGATCCAAAACTTTTTTAAAATAGTCCGGAAGCTCACTTTCAAATTCCATATACTCACCGGTTCTGGGGTGTATAAATCCAAGTATCCTGGCGTGTAGGAGCTGGCCTTCCAACTTGAATCTTTGTTTTTTATGCCCATAAACCGGGTCACCAACCAAAGGGTGGCCTATGTGAGCCATATGCACTCTTATTTGATGGGTTCTCCCGGTCTCAAGCCTGCACTCTACCAAAGTAGTATTTTTCAAATTCTCCAACACTCTGTAGTGTGTAACTGCATGTCTTCCCTCTTTAAGAACAGCTATTTTCTTCCGTTCAACAGGGTGTCTCCCTAAAGGGGCATCAATGGTTCCCTCCTGCCCCTTTATTATTCCCTCAACCAGAGCCGTATAAATCCTGGTCATTGAATGGTCTTTAAGCTGCTCCGCCAGCTTATTGTGTGCGGCATCATTTTTGGCGATGACAAGCACTCCTGCAGTATCTTTGTCAATTCTGTGAACTATCCCTGGACGTATCACTCCGTTTATTCCCGACAAATCCTCGCAGTGGTTCAAAATAGCATTTACCAAAGTACCGCTGTAGTTCCCTGCCGCAGGATGAACTACCATCCCCTGAGGCTTATCAACCACCAGCACATCACTATCCTCATAAAGTATATTCAAAGATATATCTTCTCCCTTTACATCCAAGGTCACCGGTTCAGGAGTTGTAACCTCAACTATATCTCCATTCTTGAACTTATAGTTGCTCTTTACAGCCTTATCATTAACCTTTACTCCACCCTTTTCCGCAAGGCCCTGAATATAAGAGCGGGACTTGCCTTCCATGGCATAGCTTAAAAACTTATCCACCCTTTCACCAACATTATCCTGGCCAATATCAAATCTTTCAACCATCATTCCTTAACATCCCTCACTATATACAATGCCATTAGGAGTGTCCCCACTACAACGAGAATATCTGCTGCATTAAAGTTGGGCCAGCTGTAAACTTCCCTCCAGTGGAAGAGAAGAAAATCCACAACATACTTGTAGTAGAAGCGGTCAAAAAGATTTCCGAGGGCTCCACTAATTATAAGAGCCAGGCTTAACCTCAATATCCTTGAGGTCGGTTTGTTCTTCACAAGGTAAAATATTATCCCTATTACTACAGCCAGAGTTATGAGCCCCAGAATTATCTGTTTGTCTTGCAGAATTCCAAAGGCTGCACCTCTGTTCTCAACATACTGAAGATCAAAGTAATTCTTTATTACCGGTATATCGCCGGCTTTTAAAAACCTCATGGACAGCAGCTTTGTCACCCTATCCACTATAAATCCAAGGATTATAATTACAAACTCCATTTCCATCCCCCTAATAACCTATTAATCCGGAAGCTGACTCCTGTATTGATCATTACTTATTTTCTCTATAGGTTCAACATACTCCTCGTCATCTTCCTCATGATAGGTATATTCATTTTCAATTCTATTAAAAACGGAAACGCTTTGAAAACTATCCTCTGCATCAAAACCTATTTCATCAGTAAAGTCATTATAACCATATCCAAAAGGATAACCCAGGACATCTTCTTCTATAGGCCTTCCTACAGTGTTATTCTGAGCCTTATTGGTCAACTCGTTCTGGCAGTGAACACAATGTTCCGCATAGGGAAGAAAGTCCAGTCTTTCTTTTGGAATCTCTTTGCTGCAGCGCTTGCAGATTCCGTACTTGCCCTGCTCGATATCCCTGAGAGCGTCATCTATCTTCTTCATTATGCTTACTTCATGCTCTCTAAAGGCCCTTCCTCTTTCCATAGTATCCATCTCAGACGCCAGATCGCCGGGATGGTTATCATAAAAAGACAATTCCGAAGAAGTTTCAAATACAGCATGGGTCATATCATTATCCTTTAATTGAACTAGAAACTTTCTGGCACTTTCCCTTTCTGACAAAAGTTTATCCTTATAGTGTTTCAAATCATTTTCATTCATAATCCTTCCACCCCTTTATAATCTTTTGCACAGAGAAATGGACATCATTATTATTTCTCTACTCTAAATTATTTTGTCATTTAGAAGGATTTTTATTACTGTTTTATCAAATTCATTATTATTATAATTAATAAACCATTTTAATTCAATATCAAATAGCTTTCCAGGGTCCAGAGTTAGTTACATAAAAAATCTCACTCCAGTATTATACTATCTGCACAGGAGTGAGACGCTCTTCACTAAAGATGCGGAAATTTAAACCTTTAGTATTCGCCTGAGAAAATATCGGATCTTCACCGATTTTACCGTATGTAAAATTTCATCATATATCGCAACAATAAAATATCCAATCTTCACGGATTTTTATTGTTGCTAATTCAAAAGAAATTTTACATACAAGGCGATAGATTAAAATATAAATTTCCGCAGCTATATTTAGTTTTCTTTTACAAAAAACTTTTTTATTTGATTGAGCTCTTCGTTATCAAAATTGTCTTCTTCAATTTCTTTCAAATCGAAAGGTGCCTCGACGGCAGCGGGCTTCTCAGCCTTCTCCGCCTGAACTACGGAACCAACGTTGTAATTCTTTACAAAATCCTTCTCCAGGTCATCAAAGGTATCCATCTGAGTCCTAATAAAATTTCTGAACTTTGATCTAAACTTGATAAATTCCTGTTTGGTACGTTCATAATCATCATTTATCAGCATGACATCGTTGTGAGCTTTATCCAAAATCCTTTGTGCGGTGTCATTGGCATTTTTAATGATTAACTCTGCCTCTTTCTGAGACGTGACCTTGGCCTGCTCGGCCGCATTCTGTGCCAATAACAATGTGTTTTGTATTGTAGTCTCTATTTTTGCATAATGCTCTATTTTTTCTGTAAGTCCCTGTACCTTCTCTTTAAATGTTGCATTTTCCTTATAAAGAGCCTCATAATCTTCTGCAATCCTGTCGAGAAATTCCTCCACTTCATCAGGGTTGTATCCCCTCATTACCTTTTTAAACTCTTTGTTATTGATATCTATTGCCGTTAATCTCATATGCACACCCCATAATTAAATAAATTTTTTCACCAGTACCTTCAACCTTCCACTGCCGCTGTTTCCCACAACTTCACCAACTTTAAACTTCCCGAAGCCTCGTATAGTAACGGTAGAAGAAGTGACAATCACATAATCCTTTTCTTTGATTTCATTGTAATTGATCAGCACCTTGCCGGCTTTAATCAAATCCACACTTTTACTTCTGGACAATCCACTGATGGAACTCACTAAACAATCTGCTCTCATAGAAGTTGTGACTATAACCTTTTCCTCGAAACCCGGAGAAGGTATAATGTCATATTCATTTACTTCAATCACTTCGCATGGGCAATGACCAATAGTGCTCAGATTATCCTCGATATATAAGGCTATATCCTCACAAACGGCACAATAGCACTTATTTCCGTTCACAATAAGATCGCCGAATTTCTCCCGCTTTACTCCCAGTGACATTACTGCACCAAGATAGTCCTTGTGCTTCAGTTCATGAAACTTTGATTTGTTCTGTATACAAAGTACCTTCATTGGCTGATATGTATAATCCTCAACATTAAATATAATCATACGTCTTTCAGCTTCTTCAAAAAAGCCATCACACAATATATTAATATTTGAATCGGGACTAAGTACCAAGACCTTGCTCCAAATTGCCGGTGTGTAAAACTCATTTGTATGGACAGTCTTTCCGGACTTTTCTGCAATGGATAACCTGTCATACAATCTTAAAACTGCCGCCTCATCCTCATTAGTCATAAACTTTATAAAATCTTCCTTTTTCATCACAACATCCGGTTGATAATAAAACTTTTAAGAAGGTCCAATAAAATTAATGTTATGAAAGGTGAGAAATCAAGCGACAGGTCCGGTGATAACTTTTCCTGAAGCTTTCTTCCAGGAGTAAGAAGCGGTTCGGTAAGACTTCTTATTATCCGTACAAAATCGTTGTTGTTATATGGCATTACCCAGGAAATAACTACCTCGGCTAGAATCAACAACTCTATAATTCGGAAAATCATATTTATAAAAACTGCAGTAGTTATTGTAAACGCCTCCTTTATTTAGACCAACCAAAAAGCCCCCTGCTGGTTAGTTCGTTTTTAAGTTCGCTGGAGACCTCCACATTTGATGGTGAAAGAATGTATACACCCTTCTCAATTTCCTGCAATTCGCCACCTAGAGCATAACTGGCCCCTCCCATAAAATCCAAAAGGCGCTGAGCTATTTTAGGATCCAAACCGGTAGTATTAACCACAACAATCTTCCTGTTTTTCAGGTCATCGCATATGTCTGTAGCATCTTCGAATATTGTTGGTTTAATAATAACAACCTTTGCTGAAGCAGCGGTATGGATATTCACTACCTTATTCTGTTTTTTGTTTGAAGATACAGGAGGATTTACCTCAACCTGCTCTTCCTGCAGCCCTGCTTCTGCCTCCATCTCTTCACTATCGTCATACTCGTCTTCCAAGCCTAAAAATCCCATTAACTTATTTAATCCTTTACTACCCATTTTTTGTCCTCCTATAAATTATTATTATTTATTCTTTTGCCGAATATTCCCTCACCAATTCTGACCATATTCGAGCCTTCTTTAATTGCTTCCCCGAAGTCTCCACTCATCCCCATGGACAAATACTCCATTGAAAGATTATTAATCTTTTTGAGTTTAAATCCCTCAAAGACTTCCTTCATGTTTCTAAAATACTGTCTATTCCTGGCCTCTTCACCTTTTGGTATAATAGCCATTAGGCCATGGACCTTGACGAATCGGCACAGTTCCACTTCTTTTATGAGTTCTTCCAGTTCTTCAATCAATATACCGGATTTACTTTCTTCCCTTCCTATGTTTATCTGGATCAAAATCCTGGCACATTGATTTATTTTCTCGTATTGGCTCTCAATTTCCTTGAGCAGCCTAATACTGTCTACCGAGTGAATAAGAAAAACCTTGCCAGCAATATACTTCACTTTGTTTCTCTGAAGATGTCCGATTATATGCCACCGTACATCCTGATGGAAACTGTCATACTTTGCTTCAAACTCTTGAACCTTATTCTCACCAAAATCACGTAACCCTAGATTGTAGGCAATTTCCATTTCTTCAAGTGTCCTTGTTTTGCTGACAGCAATAATCCTAACCCCTTCCGGTACATTTTGTTTTAATAATTGTATATTTTTCTCTATATCCAACTATATCGCCCCTCTAGAATCTTAGGAAAATGTCATTTGTTAATACTATTCTTCAAAGGAGGCCATTTTCCTGCAAAATCGAATAAAAAAATTAATTATTTTTAACTTCTTTCATAAATTGTGTTTTAGGACTGCCTATATAGGCAGGAATTATTACACTCTCTTTCTCATCATAATTTATAGAGATTCCTCTGTATTTCAGGAAGGTAAGGTACCCTTCATCCGAATTTAAATATTTACCAATATTATTACTATTCCCTATGAAGCTTATATAAAACGGAGCTCCGATATTAACCTTATTTATTCTTAAAAACGGACCCCAACAATAAATTTCCGTAATCGACATTATCCTCTGTCCATTGATGGACAAAGCTTCGGCACCTGTTGCTCTAAGATCATTGACTAATTTCAGCACATCAGTATTGTGGACTATTCTTGACCATTGAAGTATATCATCATCTTCAACAGTACCACTAAAGTTGGTACTTGCATCATTCAATGTTATTACAGCCCCCTTACCCTTAACTTCATCAAGTCCAAGCAACCTTCTGTTTTGCGACAATTCCGATTTCATGTTATCTATTATCTTTTCCTGAGATGGATTCGAGGCATTATACTGGGCCAATTCACTGATTTCTTTTTTGTATTGGTTTTCCAGGAGGGTTATGTCATTATAGAGTTTACTTCTCTCAATTAAAGCCACCTGATACTGTGTTGTATTTAAAACCTTGGCCTGTGAAGGCAGGCCAAAACTCAAGTTCATTGCTACCATTATACCGACTATCATACTTCCTAAAAAAACGAAAATCTTCATTTCGTTTAATTTCATCTAATCACTCCTCAACGTGATCTTGCTTTTTCAATAAGTAATCTCCTGATTATTGCAAAGTTATCAAATATCCTTCCGCCAAATACTATTACCGCTGCTATATATATCGGAATTCCCAACTTGTCGCCAAGATATGCAAGGCCTGCTGCCAGAGCAGCATTTCCAAAAAAACCGGAAATGAATATATCCGCCTGAAAATTCTTGGATAAATTAGCCCTAATAGCTCCGAAAACAGAATCAAGACACGCCAAAATTGCTACAGAAATATAAGGGGAAAATTTCTCCGGGATGCTGACATCCCATACCATACCGACAATTATACCAATAAGCAAACCTAAAATTGCTATCATAAACCCACCTCATCAATCTTTACTTGGCTGAAGGTAATCCGATTTGTATACCTTGTTAAACTTAGGTATCTTTATGGAATCTGAAGTTTCATAAGTAATATCGTAAAATGCCAGTCTGCCTGTAGAAAGAGTACCTCTGAAGTCCAAAGTACTGGTTAAATTAACTTTATCACCTATAGCTTTAATTGTTATCCTTTCCTGCGGCGATACTCTCTCTTCATTTATCAGAATAACATTATCACCGTTTGATATTCTCATCCCAGTCTGATTTGTAATTCTATTGTCATTTATAGAAACTGCTTCGGCACCGCCAAAATTCAGTTCATTTACTAAATAAGCCAGCTCAGCCTCAGTCAATACCTGTGATGAACCGGTAGGAGAAAAAATGTTGTTCTTTGGAGTAATATAGATTATAACCCCGGAGCCTTGTACATCTGTTAAGCCAAGGAGCATTCTCGAATTATCCAGCTGATTCTTCAATTCTTTACTTATATCGTTTGTATTGGTTGCTGCATCTTCATACTTTTTGATTTGATCAGCCAATTCATTATTCTTCTTTTGAAGCTCATCTTTAGCTTTATTGAGTTGTTCTATTTCAGCTGTTATCTCAGTGTTGTCCTTTCCCGCAACCAAGTTCTTGTCTTCTTTGTTTAGAAGTTGAAACTGGTATGTCAGCATAAAACCCAGGAAAGCACAAACTGCAGCAACAGTAAGCTGAGAAAAATGTTTTTTCATGCCTGCTCCTCCTATTTTTGAACTGATATCACCGGAACGCCATTGTAGCTGACATCTATATACCCGCTGGCATCTGTCAAATTTTGTTGGGATATTATATTAATTGCCTTATTCAGCTTGTTCTGCATATCATCAATATTTCCTACCTTGACAGTAATATTGTTGAAACAAACCTTAATATCCATATTATCTGAAATATCCAAGGAAGTAATCTTCTCTTTAGTCTTATCTCGGCTTATCATATCGTCAAACACCTCAAACTCCCGAAGTTTCTTCTGATCATCAGTAATTCTCTTTCCGAAGGAGATGTTATCAGTTTTCAAACCTAGAACCTGAACTGTGCTGCTTTGGTCAACGGCAGTAATCCTGTCAAGGACATATCCTTCTGCGTCAAGAAGAATATAGTCTTTGTCCTCAGCCATATGAAAACGAGGTATCCTTTCCTTAATATCCAAAACAACCGTTGAAGGCAGTTGTCTTTTAATACTAACCTCTGATATATACGAATTAGAAAGCACTTTGTTCTTAATATCCTTCTTATTCAAATAGAAAATATTCTTGCCCGGGTTTATACCGGACAATTTAATAATATCTTCTTTAGCCACAATCTTATTGTCTAAAACTTCAACCCTGGCAATGTTAAAATAAGAAAGTTTCAGGCAAAGTATAACCGACACAATAATAAACAGTGCTGCCAGAAGAGATATCTTCCTTCGCCGCCTCTTCTTCTTTCTCATCCTGATTAGCTCATTGGCATTTCTCTTTTCATCCCCCATACAATAATACCCCTACCTAAATATCTTTTTTCTATAGGAGGATGTGAAAAATATAGCCATTCTTTTTCGCGGGCCGCTTGTGGCTTACCACACGCGACGTAACAATTAATAATTGTTACGTACCCCAGAGGAATACCCAAGGGGTAGCGAAACCTATAGAATGGCTTTTTTCACAGCCTCCTATCTAGAACCCGTTAAAAGTCTCACATTGTGCCGAGCAAGATATCCAATCTTCACGAATTTTTTGCCAGATGTAAAATTTCTTCAAAACTTTAAAGTTAATTTGTTGAAATTTTACATCCCTAACAGAATGTAATAGACTGTTGGGGTTCTTTATCTCCTTAATCCATGATTTTATAATACCACTTAATTTAATTAATTTCATTAAATTTTTTATTCAAAACCATTATAGATACAGAAATTTATTTTTAATTTGTCGCTTGGAAAAATCGGTGAAAATTCGATATTTTCTCAGTCGAATACTCAAGGCCTAAATTTCCGCATCTTTTAACATTCCATTTTCTTTGGATTCAAAAGGCCGGCATATAGATGCGGAAATTTATATCTGAATTTATCGCCTAGGATGTAAAATTTCTTTTAAAAAGTCAGCAATAAAAATCCGTGAAGATTGGATATTTTATTGCTGAAAAATATGATGAAATTTTACATCCGGAAAAATCGGTGAAGATTCCATACTTTCTCAGGCGAAAACTAAAGGTTTAAATTTCCGTATCTGTACTACCGGCCAGGACTTTATAATTTGATTTTATTACTGCTGCTTTGTCTGGAAATATTAAGCAAAACGCCCATAGCAGCCAGATTTATTACCAGTGATGACCCTCCATAACTGATAAAAGGTAGTGGTACACCGGTTACCGGCATAGAGCCAGTAACAACGGCAATATTAATTATTGCCTGAACTGCAATAATGGATGTTATTCCGGTGGCAAGCAATGTTCCATATGTATCCTTGGCATTTATGGCCGTTCTAATTCCTCTCCATACGAATATCACAAAAAGCATAATCAGGAAAATACAGCCTATCAAACCAAGCTCTTCCCCTATAATGGCGAAAATAAAGTCATTATGGGGTTCAGGCATATAATAGCACTTCTGTCTCGATTGTCCCAGTCCCAGCCCCCAGATTCCGCCGGACCCCAGCGCCAGCAGGGATTGTATCAATTGATAGCCGTCGCCGGAGGCGTCCTTCCATGGGTCAAGGAAACTCAGCAATCGTGCTCTTCTGTAATCTGCAGAGAATATCAGAAATATTCCGGCAAGGAGTCCTATTGGGGTAACTATCCCAAATGTATGCCAGGCCCTTGCTCCTGCAACAAACAGTAGTATAAAAGTAACTATCATTATTACTGAGCAGATACTTAAATTTTTCTCAGCCAAAACAAGTCCTGCGTAGAACCCGGAAATCAAAAGATATGGTGCAACCCCGTAGATAAAGGATTTTATTTTTTCTCCTTTATAATCCATACTTTTCGCAAGATAGAGTACTACCACATACTTTGCAATCTCAGAGGGCTGTAAATTTGCAAATCCAAGCGGTATCCATCTTCTGGCACCATTTATTGCAGGAAAGGCAAATACCGCCAACAGTAAAGGAATTGTCGCAATCATAGCTATTCCAGTTATTCTTTTCAATTTATGATAATCGATACCCATCAAAACAATCATAACTATTATGCCTATTACGGCCCACATAAGCTGTCTTTTAAGAAAGTACATATCATCCCCGTATTTTATCCCCGAAGTCCAGGCACTGGCACTGTATATCATAATTATTCCAATGGAAAGAAGAAGCATAATGGTTGAAAACATTATAAAATCTGCTTCTCCGCCTCTGCCCTTGGCACTTTTCATACATTATCCTCCCAATAATTGCTTATACAGAATTTGCATAACCTACGGACTCTCTTCACAGAAACACAGGAAATTTTTAGCTTTTTATGTGAAAATCGTTTTGTGAAATTATGCAGTCTTTCAATACAATGACAAAAATGCAATAAGACACAATACTACAGTAACAATAGAAAATATTGATACTATTTTTGGTTCCGCCCATCCGTTCATCTCGAAATGATGATGTATCGGAGCCATTTTAAACACTCTTTTTCCGGTAGTTTTAAAACTGATGACCTGTATCATAACCGAAAGGGTTTCTATTAAATATATACCGCCAACCAGTATTATAATCAAAGGAAGCTTTAATATCATAGCAACTGCTGCTACAGCACCTCCAAGAGCCAAAGAGCCTGTATCTCCCATGAAAACCCGTGCGGGGAATGCATTGACCCGCAGAAAGCCAAGCAGAGCTCCGGCAATTACTCCACAGAATTTAGCAAGAGTATAATAATGGAGGGCCATTGAGACCATGGCAAAAAAAGTCATAACCAGCAGTGTCACTGAGGTTGCCAATCCATCCAGTCCGTCTGTCAAATTAACAGCATTAGTAGTAGCTGCAAAGAATAATATTATAAAAGGTATGTAAAGCACTCCCAGATTTATGGTCTTACCCACAAAGGGTATAATAATACTGGTACCGATAGATGGGTTTTTGTAAGCATAGTAGCCAAAGGCAAAAGATACTATAAGAAGCAGCAGCATCTTTTGATATGCTCTCAGGCCCAGGTTTTTCTTCCTTGTTATTTTCAATATGTCATCCAGAAAACCTATGAATCCAAAGGCAATAAAGGCATATAATGCTATCATGGCCTCATCCGTTGGGTTCTTTACCATGAGAGGCAGAGAAACCACGGCAGCCGCAATGAAGATTAATCCTCCCATGGTGGGAGTCCCTGCTTTTTTCTGATGGCTTTTAGGACCATCCTCCCTAATGAATTGTCCAAACTTAAGCCAGCGCAGCATTGGTATTATCAGCGGTCCTATAATCGTTGCAGCAACAAATGCAATCAATACGGCATATATTATCCTGGAATTTATTATATCACCCATTTTTCCACCCGTACGGGCAGTCCCCTCCTTCATTAGCACGATAATTTCATTTAATCATTTCTATAATTGATTCAAATTTCATTGCTCTGGATGCCTTAAAGAGTACCAGATCCCCTTCTTTTATTATTCCTTTCAGAAGTTCGGCAGCACCCTCTGCGCTGTCCATATGCATAAAATCCTTATCCCTCTGGAATCCTTCTTTGTAGGCATTCCCATATTCTCCAAGTACAATAAGTAAATCTATACCTTTTTCCCTGGCAAATTCAGCTACCTCTTTGTGAGCATTGTAAGATTCATGTCCCAGTTCTCTCATTGTACCTAAAACAGCAATTCTTCTTTTTGCCTCCATGTGAGTCTGCACCTCAAGGGCAGCTTTCATAGAATCCGGACTTGCATTATAACAGTCATTTATTATTTTAAATTTGCCGCAATTTATAATGTCCAATCTCATTGAAGTAGCCTCAAGATTCTTAAACCCGCTGCAAATTTCCTCATTCCTCAGGCCCAATATATTGCCACAGCCATATGCAAGCAGAGAGTTTAGAACATTGTGCTTTCCTGGAATATCAATTCTTACTCTGATCCCAGAAGCTTCATTTCCCTTAACAACATTATATTCAATACCATCCTCATATAATGATATATTTTTAGAATGCAAGTAAAATTCTTCTCCGAAGCCCGCCTTGACAAGGATGTATCTCTCATCTTCCAAACTCCCCAGAAGATCATCTTCTCCATTAACTATAAGGGTATTACTTTTCCCAAAGAAATCCGTTATTTCAAGCTTAGCCTTCAATATATTTTCTCTGCTTCCCAGATTCTCGATGTGTGAAATACCTATGTTGGTGATTACTGCGATATCCGGCCGGGCAATATCTGCCAGATTGTGTATTTCTCCGAAGTTGCTCATACCCATCTCAAGGACAGCCACATCAAAGCTGTTATCCAGTTTAAAAATCATAAGGGGCAAGCCTATTTCATTGTTAAAATTACCCTTGGTCTTGAATACCTTATATCTGCTGCTCAGGGCTGCTGCAATTAAATCTTTTGTTGTGGTCTTGCCGGTAGACCCGGTTACCCCAATAACTTTTAACCGGAGCCTGCTTCTGTAAAACTTCGCGAGTTCTCTTAAAGCCTTCTTTGTATCCGCTACGAGAATTATAGTAGATTCTTTCAAGTTCTTCACATCAAAGGCTATTTCTTCTACTATGCATATGGATGCACCCTTTTGTGAAGCCTCCTCAACAAATTTATTACCATTAAAATTCTCACCTTTTATCGCTATATAAATATCTCCCTGCTGCAGCTTTCTTGTATCTATACAGACCTCGTTATGATCTTTGAAATCACTCCTGTAGTAAATTGAACCGCCAACTGCTGCTGTTATTTCTTCTATACCAAGTCGCTCCACATCCATCACCTCTGTAAATTATCCAGTATTTCCTTCACTATTTCTCTTTCATCAAAGTGGATTACCTCATTGTTTTTGAAAATCTGATAATCCTCATGACCCTTGCCTGCAATAACAATGACATCGCCCTGCTCAGCTGACTCGATAGCCTTTTTTATTGCATCCTTCCTGTTTTCAATTACTATATAATTGCTGCCCGAAATTCCTGCCAGGATATCATTTATTATATCCCGGGGTTCCTCATCCCTTGGGTTATCAGAGGTGATAACAGCCAGATCGCTGAGTCTTGTGCCTATTTCTCCCATTATCGGCCTCTTTGTTTTGTCCCGGTTGCCGCCGCAGCCAAATACGGATATCAGTCTTTTCTTTGTAAATTCTCTTGCCGTAGTCAATATATTTTCCAGTCCATCCGGGGAATGTGCATAATCAATTATTATATCAAAGCCAAGGTCATATTCCTTTGTAACCAATTCGCACCTGCCAGGTACCTGAACTTTTTCCAGTCCCTTCTTCACTATGTCCGTATTTATTCCTTCAGACAGGCATACTGCCGCAGCACAAAGCGAATTATATACATTGTATCGACCTGGAATAAATATAGAAATGTCATTTTTCCCATGAGGAGATACTAAACTATACCTTACTCCCCTTGAATGCATCTCGATATCCTCTGCTTTGAAATCAGCTTTATTATCAATACCATAGGTTATCTTGTTATTAGTTGTATCTTCATTTACTCTCGTGCCGTAGGCATCATCCACATTGATTATCGAATGCTCACTGGCTTTAAAAAGCTTTAATTTCGCCCCATAATAATTTTCAAAGGTCTTATGAAAATCCAGATGGTCCTGAGTCAAATTGGTAAATATCCCATATTTAAAATTAACACTATAAACCCTATCCAGTTCCAATGAATGGGAGGAAACCTCCATTACACAATATTCCATTCCCTTTTTCACCATATAATCAAACAACTGTTGAAGTTCCAGCGATTCAGGGGTGGTTCTATCAGCATGTAATTTCTCATTTCCGACTAAATTCGCTATGGTTCCGATAAGGCCTACCTTATGCCCCGCCTCTTCCAATATTGCCTTAATCATATAAGTGGAGGTAGTCTTTCCATTAGTCCCTGTTATACCAATAAGTTTCAGCCTGTCAGCTGGCTTCCCGTAGAAATTTGCTGCAGCCAGTGCCATAGCTTTTCTTGTGTCCTTCACTCTTATAACGGTGACTGGCGACTCAATTTGTATATCCTTCTCACAGAATACTACTGAAGCGCCATTTTCCACTGCCGAGACGGCATAATCATGCCCATCCGCTGCATACCCCCTTATACAAAAGAACACGTCCTCTTTTTCCACTTTCCTTGAGTTGTATTGAATTTCCTTTATGTCAACTTCCATAAATCCTTTAACGAGAGTATAATCCATTCCCTCAAGCAGCCTTGATAATTTCATAAATTCATCTCCTCAATACAGTTATTTAAAATTATTGCCAATTTGAATCGGGATAAACCTGGCCTCCAAAAAAGATATTTTGCAAATAAGTC
>JAUZPH010000210.1 GCA_030706065.1 Bacillota bacterium
CTGCATCTACGGCGGCATTACGCTTAATTTTGAAGGAGTTACAACAACATTAATAGCTCTAGATCAAAGCAATGGTACATGCTGTTTGGTGCGGTCAATATATTACTTACTTAAAATCGGTTGATTATTTAGGATGAAAAATTTTTCAGCTGTCACTTTCCAAAGGTATTTATTTGTCTTGATTCAAGGGAATATGCAGTTTCGTATTATCTACCGTGCTGTTTGCAAAGCTTATGATTCGCTTCTGCATAGTGGCCCCGTCCGCTGATGTCCACAGCTTATACCCCTCTGAATTTTTTATTTCCTCAAGGTTTGCTGGCGGTTTACCTTCATAATAGGCTTGATTCAGCACATTATAGGTTTTAAACATTGAATCTATCTGTTCATCGGTATAGCCTGCTCCCGCCAATGAAAAATAAACTCTTGAATAGGAAGTCTTTGCGAGAAAGTCTTTGGAGTACGCGGTAAAGTTAATCAGATTCTCATCTGTGCTGTGAGTTTCCCTGGCCCAGCCTTCCACATCCATAGGGGAAGTAGTGTAGTCAAAGCCGCCGGTGCTGGAATACTTAAGGACTCCATATTCCTGTGGGTATTTTCCGAAGCAGCTTGAGGCAATATCATAAATTGTTTTTCCGCCGCTCTCGTGGGATTTTATATCCTGGAGATGTATATGACCGGTGAGGCTGAGCTCTATATCTGCAGCTTGAAAAGCTTCTATTGCCTGCCGGCTGTTATTTAACGTGTAGTCTTTTGTTACAGCACCGTGATCCATCAGGCTGTGGTGCATCACAGCTATAAGCCTTGCGTGGTGCTGTTTTGCCAAGGCACTGCATTTTTTTATCCACTGAAAGGTTTCGGACCTGATCTCCCCATCGGCCTCCGGAGTTCCGGCTGCCATATTGCTTTCATATTTGGCGGTATCAAGCATTAAAAGCCATACATCTTCAGAAGGGGCTGCCAGGTAGCTGAGTGAAGCGCTGTCCCTTAAAACGGCGTCATTATACCCAAAATCACCATAGATGTTACTGAAATCATTGTCGTTTATGGAATCTGTTACATACTGCTCCGAGCCCCTGAATCCCCTGGCATAGGGATTCAATATATCATGATTGCCCGGTATCACATAAACCAAGGTTCCGGATTTCTTTATTTCTTCCAGCCTTTTAGCAAGCTCTAAATGGCTCTCCTTTTCTCCGTTATTTGTCAAATCCCCGCTTACAATAAGAACATCAGGCTTTTTATCTTTTATATCTCTTGTAAAGGCACTCAACAATGGAGCAATATAATTGAGCTCTCTTCCATCACCGGTGTTAAAGAATTTCTGAAAGGCCTCACCGCCATCGGTCAAATCTTTTGCTAAATAGTGAATATCGCTGGTGACAAAGAAGGTTATATCCTTACCGGTTTTGATTTTAGGAGTTATGCTGCCGGCTGAGGTATTTGAGCTGCTGCAGCCTGCCAAACTCAAAAATATGACAAGTATAAACAAAACATATACTGAATGCTTCTTAATTTTCATACAAGGCCTCCCTTATTTTAAACTTTTGTAAAAGGTTATTCTGCCTAGTATTATATCACAAACATATTTGTTTACGGAAACATAACCTGATGCTGAATAATTCCGAAATAATTCAGAGATTTTTTATGGAATGCACTTCATATGCGGTTAAAGTGTTGGAACCAGTCCAATAGATTTTACTGAATTAACCAAGGTAACGCATCCTGTATGTATCAGGTCGGAGGTGTTCGAAACTGAGCCTCCTGGCAAATAATCTCTTCAGCATAAAACCTTTGCAGAAAAATTATTGGGAAAAATAAGCTGTATGAATTTGACCTGGCAGGGGATTCTCCGGAAGTGGCCGCTGATCTTGATGGCGAAAGGATTGGCTACGATTAAGGATGAAGATTTTTCTCTTGAACATATAAGATTAATGAGATTACGGCCTTTGCTAAAAAGCCAACAAAAATAATTATAAGAAATGCCCTGGTATAGCTCCAATTTATAAATTGAAGATATCCGAGTCCTACCATAAGTGGAGTAAAAACATAACCCATCAATACCGATGCTAAAGTAATCCTTACAGAGTATTTCTTCCAAGGAGTTGCAAGTTGATATAAAAGCATAAAATAAAGAGGCAATGCTGTAATATCATAGATAAAAATACTCGGTAGAATAGGTAATAAATGTACCTTATATAAAAACAAATTACGGTTTGATAGAAATATATCCAGAACAACACAAAATACTGATACGAGAGAGCCATAAAGTAAAAGTTCTATCAGTCTTTTTTTATCCAACAGCTTAAAACACAGGACATATGATAGAACAAGAAATCCAACTAATCCCCACCATCTGACAGTAAAGAGTTCCTGTGAAAACCACCTTTTGGTTATCAGTTTGTATAATGCATCATTTGCTTTGGATATTTCGTCAATAGTAATCAATTTAACACTTCCTCTGAGATTAATGTAAAATAGTTTTACCTTTGAGATAATAAATATGTATCACAAGGACAATCCATACTTAAGGAAAACTACAGACGATTCATTAATCAAAATTTTCTGAGTAAAATAGTTGATAAAGTGCCGTCAATGCAGTATTCTATTGACGGCACTTTTCATATTAACAATTTAACTTCTGGGGCTTTCGGATTTTGAATTGGAGATGCTAATGAATATTTAGTGAAGCAAGGATTTGTTGCAGAACTGGAGGGAATAGATGGACAAGGTAGGTATTTTGAGGCCTGACAATACATTAGGACTAACTGATTGGAGTGTTTATGTTGGATAAGATGCTTTTAGTAGACTTGAAAACACAAGACTTTTCAGCCGGGTCAGGTATATATGAAGTAGCTTGTTTGGTTGTAGAGAATTATGAGATTGCAGACCGACTGTATTTGGCAAAAGAAATACCGGGTTATCAGGGGGAAAGGATATATGGCTTTGGTTTTTATGATATCAGTGAGAACGAATATTATATTAGCCAGTTCAAGGAGCTTTTAAGCATGTATCGATACCCCATTGTTGCACATAACTGCCCCTTCGACAGAAGATTACTGGTGTATTACAAGTGGATAGCTACAGGCTATCCTGCATACTCATCCAAGATGGCTGTAAGGAAGGCTGTAAAAAATCTTGGAAGTTATACTTTATCCGGTTTGGTTAAGCATTATAAAGTTGCTGAGGGCCTTGAACATACTGCAATGTCCGATATAGAAAATGTTTATAAGATATTAAAAGAGGTAAAGCCTCAAACATGGCTGCCTGTGGGATCCTATTCAGGAAGCAGATCCTGTTTTCAATCCGGGGAAAGTGCACAGAAAGATGGTACTTCAGGTATAGATAAAGCTAATATACTCGAAGGTGAAGTAGTATGTTTTACGGGTAAAAGTGAGTTCCCAAGATATATAATGCAAAAACTGGCGATTCAAAACGGTGCGCAGGCAACTAACAGCATCAGTACTAATACAACCATGCTGGTAGTTGGTTTAAATGCAGGGAGCAAGTTGGATAAAGCTAAAAGAAGAGGAATAATAATTATTTCCGATGAAGAGTTTATGAAAATTCTCTGCGTTAAAGCTGAGATATAGGTTCTTAAATGAAAAGCTGAGACACTCCTCATTATATGAGGAGTGTTATTTGTTATAGCCTGTGTAAAAGAGTAATGTTAAAAATTACAAATATTAATTATATGAAAAACTACCCAATTTCTTAATAATGGTATGAAATGGTATTATAAAATATAATGAAATATGCAGGGAGGTAAGAGTGTGGAGGATAATCAAGTAGATAAACGTAATATTCTTGAGGAAGAATCATTTTCTGGAAAATAAGTTGGTAAAACTCAAAAAAACTTATACATGCTCAAAAACTGTTGAAGATTCAGTGTTTTGAAGCGTGTACAAGTTTAGTTTCACTCTTAAAACCCTATAGCCTGTTCTGATTAGCGCCACTCTGTGAGGTCTGCTGATTTTGATTTCCCATTGTATTTTGTTGATTCATCTGCTGCTGTTGATTCAGCATCTGCTGCTGCTGATTTATCTGCTGATTCATCTGTTGCTGCTGTTGCTGTTGACTCATCTGGCTTAACTGCTGCTGTGTCTGGTCAATCAGCTGGTTCATCTGAACAAGGGCCTGATGGGATTGAAGCTGTTGATTAGCCTGCTGAAGTGCACTCATAGCCTGCTGTATTGTGTTCTGCAGCTGCTGTGAAGTCTGCTGCTGCTGTTGTGTAGCCTGATTTTTGAACTGTTTTATCTGATTCTGAAGTTGATTTGCAACCTGCTGACTCTGTTGACTGGTTTGTCCCTGACCTTGTCCTTGAGTGCTGGAGGCGGTCCAACTTGTATTTGTTGCGGACTGTTTAATCTGATTCAATGTACTTTCCATAGCACCCAGCTGTTGTTTCAAATCCCCTATATCTTCTCCAAATTCAGCATCATCCTTCCTCTCAAGATTACTTTCCATTACTTTCTTGTTTTTATCTTCCATTAGTGTCACTCCTTTTATATGAGATTTATGAACGAGTCTATTTTTCCCATGAATTTTCCTCTTTATACTTAGGCTTGTTCAAAAAAATATGTGAGGTGCCATACTAATTCGGGGATTTCCATCAGCGAAGATAGCATATGTAATCCAGAGAAGCTGTCTTGCGCACTAAGTACTACTGACAGCCCGGAAGTAAAAATTAATTGCCACACTGCTAAACGTGGTATAAAAAGAGTGTATTTCATGGACAGATTTATGAAGGTTTCGTTAATGGCATTAGCATTTATAATTATAAGGTACCTCAGTGTTCAAGAGTAACCAGGAATTATTTTTACAAGTTTATGGATTTAATAAACTTCAAAAGAAGCATTCTTAAGGGATTTTTAACATGTCAATTGGAAATAAGTTTGCCGTCAACCCTGATAGACCACCAGATAAATGAAGCAGTAGAGTTTCAAAGTGGCCTTGTATCAAAAGAAAACTATTAAAAGGAACTTCATATGCCTATGGTCTTCATCGAATTACTGAAGAATTGGATATCCGATAGTTCGGGACATGCTTAAACTTATGCCTCATTTTTAGATCCTACAGTAGCTTTACTCAGAGAAGAGGCGCTTGATTTTTAAGATGAATTTTGATATGTTGTCTGCGAAGGCCAACGAACTGCAGATTATGATGCAGAGCGGCGCAAAGTATTTCCTGCATAAAATAAGTGAGTATCCGGATAATGATGTTTATAAAAAAGGTAAATAAAAGGTAAAGGGTAGTATGACACTGAGCCATACTACCTTTTTGTGGAGCAGGTCTTTATATTCTAAAAGATGCGGAAATTTAACTCTTCAATATTCGGCTGAGAATAAATCGAATCTTCACCTGTTTTCGAAGGCGATAAGTTAAGATATTTACGCATCTGCTCGGTTTTACTTCAATAACAAAACTGTATTTCTCAAAACATCTCACCCCTACTTTATTACAGCAATAGACAGTAACCCGTATCTTATACATATTCATCTGCAAAAGTATAAATTTCATGAGAATCCTTAATGCATCGGAACCAAAGCCTCTATGCCCATAACAATCATCCCAATAAAGATACTGACAACAGCAACAAGGTTTTTCCAATCAACACTGCTTATATTATTTATATCCGTCTATGACCATTATCCGAAAATCTCTACTAGCTAGCTTTTCTCACTCCAGGACTCTGACCTTTGTAGGCCAATTCTCTAAAGCAGATACGGCAAACTCCGAACTTTCTCAGCACACTGTGGGGCCTTGAACATATTCTGCATCTTGTATATTCTCTGGTTTTGTATTTTTGTCCTCTCTGTTGTTTTATTATCAAAGCTTTTCTTGCCATTTCCATTCTCACTTCTATTTATCTATTTCTATAAACAGTAAGCTATATATAAAGTAATGAAATCTAAGGTACGGGTTTCCCTTGGCATGATGACTTCACCGATATGCAACATTACTCAGGATAAGGGACTTATATTGGAGGGAGAGACAAGTAACTCTACAATGAACCTGGTGTGTCAGTAGCAGTATATGCAAGGAAAACGCAGTATACCTCCGTAAGAATAGTACTATTAGTCTAAACAGCGGTTTTTCGAGAGATATTCTCCACCACACATGATATTATATCCCTTGTCGCTTCAAGACACCTTGATCCGACAGCAATATAATGTCGCGGGATGGAGCAGTTGGTAGCTCGTCGGGCTCATAACCCGAAGGTCGTAGGTTCAAGTCCTGCTCCCGCAACCAAAATGTTTTTCCTTCTTATTATATAGGAAGAAACATGAGTAAGCAGATTATCAGATACAAGTAATTTCTACTGAAGAGTAAGTTGACAGTGACTGAGTATCATGATAAGATAGACATTCAACGTTTCTTAAGTAAATAATGAATGAGATCAAAAAATTATTCAGAAGTTACCAGGAAAAATGATGTTGACACCACAGATAAGACGTGGTAAGCTAAACAAGCTGTCGAACGATGGCGCAACAAATTAAGTTGGTCTTTGAAAATTGAACAGAGGTTATTGATAAATTCTTTACAGAATAAATCATAGGTCAGCGATTCTTTTGA
>JAUZPH010000211.1 GCA_030706065.1 Bacillota bacterium
AACCTATCCATCCCAACTACAAGGTTTAATATTACTACAATGGCTAAAACAACTGCAGTTACAAGTGATGCATAACCGCCATATCTGAACTTTTGGTTTTTAAAAGAATCTCGTATATTAAACTTCGCCATTTCTACCCCTCCTTAGCTCCATCTTCTCTTATCAATCATTCTAATTGTCAAGAAAACAAAAACGAAAGAAAAGGAGATGTAATAAATAACTGAACTTACACTGATTATTCCTGTAGCGAATGTATCATATCTTGACATTACCGAAAAGGAATTAAAGAACTTTCCAATAAATCCTTCAAACATGGTTTTGTTCTTTAGATACAGCGCCAGTACAACTATAACACCTGCAAGAAATACTCCGCCTGTTATTACCACGTTTCTAACAGATAAGTACACTATCAGGCAAAGTATCACAACTAAAAATCCCACGAAAATCATGCTGGCAAGTAATGTACTTGGGAAAAGGTTCTGTATCAAATCCATTAAGAGCAATGCCAGAAGTGCTCCAAGTGTACCTATTGCAGCAACAACCTGATTGTCTGTCAGAGACGAGATGAATACACCAATGGCAATATAGCATGCTCCCAGAAGGAAAAATCCCAGGTAGGCAGTAATTATTTCTGATGTTGGAAGCTTTCCAAATATACTTAGCATAAGTGGGAATAACATTGTACAAACCAGCGCTATGCCAAACAATGCCACTGCAGCTAAATACTTCCCTGCAACTATTGAAGAAATACGCTGAGGGCTAGTGAAAAGAAGTTGGTCAGTCTTACTTTTGGTTTCTTCAGCAAGGGTTTTCATTGTCAATACAGGTGTAAGCATTAACAGGACTATTGTCATGTTACCTGATAAAACCTGATTAAACGCCGGACTGGATGATAAGGCATTGGCACCTGCAAAGAATAAACCGGAAATAAATAAGAATATACCCATAAAGATATACGCCGAAGCAGAGTAAAAATAGGACTTTATCTCTTTATTCAATATTGTCAGCATTTATGTTTTCCCCCTTTTCAGCTGTAGTAACCTGCAAGAAGATTTCTTCAAGACTTAAATCCATACCCTTCATCATGAGCAGCGGATAGGAATTTTCAACAAGCTTGCTAAATACCTTTTCTCTTATATCAATATCTTCCTTCGCCTCAACAATCAGATCGATTGTATCTGCTTCGTATGAACCGTCTACAGTCACAGATTTAACCTCAGGTATTTCCTTCAGAGCCGCAACAGCATCTCTCTGCGGGGCTTTTACTCTGAGTACCTGCTTATTTCCGTAACTCAATCTCTTTGATAACTCTTCCGGTGTTCCGGATGCCACAATTCTTCCCTTATTGATGATTACAACTCTATCACATACTGCGCTTACTTCAGTAAGAATATGTGAACTCAGAATTACAGTTCGTTTCTTTCCAATATCCTTTATTAAGCTTCTTATTTCAATTATTTCCTTTGGATCGAGCCCTACTGTAGGTTCATCCAATATTAAAACCTCCGGGTCCCCAACCAGTGCCTGGGCTAGTCCAACTCTTTGCTTGTATCCCTTTGACAGATTCCTGATCAATCTTCCCTGTACATGAGTGATTTTCACTAAATTCATAATTTTCTGCAGACTGGGGTCAATTGTATCATTCTTAACCTTCTTTAACTTTGAAACAAATTTGAGATATTCATATACCGTCATATCCATATAGAGCGGAGGAATTTCCGGAAGATATCCTATCCTCTTCTTAACCGCTTCAGGTTGTTCCAGTATATCCACTCCATCAATTTTTACCGACCCCTGAGTTGCGGACAGATAACCCGTTATTATGTTCATAGTTGTTGATTTTCCAGCACCATTTGGACCTAGAAATCCCAGAATCTCTCCCTTATCAATTGTCAGACTCAAGTTATCTAAAGCGAGATGTCCCCCGAACCTCTTAGTCACATTTTCTAACTGTATCACCTTTTCATCACCTCTATGCAAATATTTTTGTTCATGACCTAAATTATACCATAATAATGATATCCGTTATATGTGTCAGACATTGGTCAAACTTGTTAACAATCTATGAACGCCCATTGTGAAGCATGCCATTATTCTTAATAAATCGGCTTACCTCCCCTATTATTGTTAATCTTTTAAATTGTCATCATAAATAAAAATACTACTTTCTTATACCAAGGGCTAGGCCCTTTATAAGAAAGTAGTATTGATTCTGATATACTCAACCGTTATACAGTTACTTTATTTCTTCATATTCAACATCCACTATATTTACGTTTTTAGAATTAAAAGCCTCAAAGGTATCCTTTACTTCATTATCCTTTGAAATGTTCTTATAAATAGCTCTGCTTTTAAATTGCCTCCTATATTCATGAACTGTCCCCTTCAGCATTTTCCATCCCTTGTAGCCAATCCATATAATAAAAGCCGCTGGAATTGCGTAAACTAGCATACGTAGAATTAGTGTAGAAATAATAATAAGCATAACCATAAACAAGAAATACTTAAAAAAGCTTTTAATATTTAAAGTCTCTATGATGCTCATCCTTTCCAATTGTATATTTTAAAATCGTCTTATTACAAAATACAATTTAGCTGTTTGGCTGTTTGTATAACAATATATACATTATATCAAACAATGTGTTATATCGTATTAATTAACCTTTAACAAAGTATTAATAATTAATGAATATTACTGGAGGTGCCTTAATGTTAAGACAAATAATTAATCCGGATTTATATCACGGAAACCACAGGAGGGATACCTTTTTTGAAGGATGGTATTTCAAGATATCAACCCGGGACGGTTCAGTCTTTTCCTTCATTCCCGGTGTCTCAATTTCAAGGGAACCTGGCGGTACCTTCAGCTTTATTCAAATACTCAAGGGCAATCAACCTGAAATGATTTTTATCAAGTTTCCCTTTGAAGCCTTTGCCGCATCAAATAAAAGCTTCAATATAGGCATTTCCCATAACTCCTTCAGCCTGAACGCAATGTATCTTGATATAGAACATGACAACAATGTTATAAAAGGATATCTGAAATTTATAGAAATTAAGAAGTGGCCTGACAGTATCCTTAATCCCGGCAGCATGGGTTTCTATAATTATCTCCCCTTTATGGAATGCTACAGTCAGGTATGTGCATTGACCGGAAGACTCGATGGAAACTTATTTATCGACGGAACATCTTATGATTTCAATGGAGGCAGTATTTACATCGAAAAAAACTGGGGAAATTCCTTTCCATTTTCGTATATTTGGGCCCAATGCAACAGTTTTCATGAACCAGACCACTCAGTAACCTGTTCCATTGGCCATATACCAATGCCAACAGGGAGTTTCACAGGTTTTCTAATTGGTTTGAGTAGCAAAGGCAGATTCTATAAATTTACTACAATCAATAAAAGCAGACTATTTTTAGATTTTGTTGGTAACTCAATGCTTGTCCACGCCAGTAACAGAATGCATGAACTGTCCCTCCGGTGTACCTACGATATGAATAAATT
Organism: Bacillota bacterium; assembly: GCA_030706065.1. Lineage (GTDB taxonomy): Bacteria > Bacillota > Clostridia > Clostridiales > Clostridiaceae > JAEZDX01. The sequence continues at coordinate 3,510 of JAUZPH010000211.1, forward strand.
TGTTCTGCTCTATGCCCCTGAATATGGGACTATGGTTCCCATGGCAGAAGAATCCTTACTTGGGGGTATTGAGCTTCAGCTTAGAGAAAAGAGAACCGGCAAAGTATTGCTGGCGGACTCCGGAATCTGCGCCGGAATTGAATTCAGGGGTGATTACAGACATCTTTGCAGTACTTCTCCTGCGTTTAAACAATAAAAGTAACGGCCTGCACAGCTGCTAAATGCTGCACAGGCCTCATATTATTTATCTAAAACAGCTATAAGGAACATAGTCTGCATACCTAAAGCCGTAAACTTTTCCTCATACTCTGTTACTACATTCTCCTCAAAGCCGCTTTTATTAAGATCATAGGTTATATACCTCAATCTGAATCCGCTTTCCTCAAAGTATACCACAGAGTCGTCAAACAGGCCGTGGTCGTCAGTCTTAAACCATATTTCGGATCCGGGCTTTAAGAATCCTTTATAAACTTCTAGAAAGCCGGTGTGTGTAAGCCTTCTCTTATTATGCCTTACTTTTGGCCATGGATTGCAGAAATTTATGTATATTCTTTCTATCTCATCCTTGTCAAAAACTTCTTGTATCCCGGATATATTCATGGGAATCAACCTGACATTAGGCAGCTGCTTCTCTTCTACCTTTCTCAGCGCATATATCAGCACCTCGTCCTTTAAGTCAATACCGATATAATTGATATCTTTATTCTGCTCCGCCCTGGTAGAAATGAACCGTCCCCTGCCGCAGCCCAGTTCCAGGTATATTGCCTTGCCACTGCCAAATTCGTTTTTCCAATTGCCTTTGATCTCTACGGGCTCAGTTATTACATAGTCACTCGCTTCCATTTCAGGCCTTGCCCACCACTTTTTCCTCAGTCTCATGTTTTTCCTCCACAAATAAACTTTATCGTATATTAGTATTCGCCTTGGCGTTTCTAAAGATGTGTGAATTTTAACATCAGTAAAATCAGCTATAAATTCACACATCTATTTTTACACCTGTGTCTGTCTTTACCTGTTGTATTTTAGTCTCTTAACTTTCTCCCTGTAAGGGTCAGAAATACTGTTTCCAAATCAGGAGTCTTGCTTTCCACATTATTAATTGATACCCCTTTAGAGGAAAGATACAGGATGATTTTATCCAGATTATTTATCTCCTTTACCGAGCTGATTTTTACCAGATTGTTTTCAATAACTGCACTGAATACACCCTGGATTGCTTTCAGCTCTTCCAGCCTGATATTTTCTGAAGAATTCACTGTTATTATAAAATTGTTTTTGTCGGTAATTATTGCTTTCAGCTGTTCCTTGGTTCCCTCTGCAATAAGCCTTCCATGATCTATTATGCCTACTCTGGAGCATATTTCCTCAACTTCCTCCATATAATGGCTTGTATATATTACCGTGCACCCCATGGAATTCAATCTTTTTACGGAGCTTAGAATATGGTTTCTCGATTGAGGATCAATACCCACAGTAGGCTCATCCATTATTATGAGCCTCGGCATATGAGCTATGGCGCAGGCTATATTTAACCTTCTTTTCATACCGCCTGAAAATTGCCTTGGGAACTCCCTGGCTTTCTCTATTAACCCAACGAACCCCAATGCCTCCATAATATTATTTTTCAAAACTGCACCCCTTAACCCATAAAGGCTGGCAAAGAAACTCACATTTTCATAGGCTGTCAAATCTTCATATATTGCCAATTCTTGAGGGACAATTCCTATATGCTTCTTAATTTCATTGGAATCCCTGTTCATATCCTTGTTAAATATTTCTATATTCCCTTCATCCTTTGTAGTGAGGCCGCTTATGATATTTATGGTTGTACTTTTTCCTGCACCGTTTGGCCCCAGCAGCGCGTAAATTTCACCTTCAAATATGGTTAGATTCAGCTTATCCACTGCTGTTACGGCTTTAAACCGCTTCGTCAGATTCTCAATACTCACTATCTTCATTTCAGCCTTCCCCCCATTTAATTCGTTTACTGTACTGAGTATGTCATTAGTTCTCAGTTTGAATATTCTTAACAGGTATCCTCTGCCTATTGCCACTTGAATTATAAAAAAATATGACCCTCTTTTAAGCTAAGAAAGTCATATCTTCTAATACAACAGTCACTATCCTCATAGGTTAATTCCAAATTCCTTCTTAAACCGATAGATTGAATTAAATTCGGAATAATATAAAATAGCGTCAGACTAAAATTTACCCAGTATATTATATAGGCTTAATAATATTAATAAATACAGAATATAAATTATTCAAAGTCCAGTCCGCTGGACCATATATCAAATATCCGGCTATTGGTGTAGCTATGAACAGAATCATTATAATCATTTGATAGTTTCCTATCTTATAATTCAGTTTATTAAAAGTTGATGGAAACAAATCTGAGAGAATGTGATACCCGTCAAAACCCGGAATAGGCATCAGGTTTAAAAAAAACAGAAGAACATTATATTCTGGCACAAAGGCAATGATTCTTTCAATGATATCATATAAGTTGTTTGGTTCTATCCTGTAATAAAAGTACTTTACATACAGCAGTGCAATGGGCACAAAAACCACAGCTATAATCAGGTTTGCCACTGGGCCAGCAACCGACACCTTTATATCATCCTTATAATAGTTCTTGAAGGCAGTACGGTTTACTTGAACTGGCTTAGCCCACCCGAATCTGGCAATTACGAACAATATGAATCCCAGTGGATCAATATGAGCTACCGGATTAAGCGTTATTCTTCCTTGAAACCTCGGCGTCCTGTCTCCCAGCCTGTCAGCTACGATTGCATGTGCAAACTCATGAAAAGTAAAAGCTAACAGGATAGCCGGTATAGCCAATATAATATTTATCGGATCTTCACCAAAAAGCAAAGCAATTCCTCCTTAATTCTTATTTGCTTCTTCAAAAGTCACCTTGTGAAGCACGTTTCCCTTAAGTGTAAAAATTCCCCCATCGAAGAAGGACATATATCTTCCCTGATAACTAATAGAAAGATTATT
>JAUZPH010000212.1 GCA_030706065.1 Bacillota bacterium
AACGCTGCTTTCCAAGGCGGTTTTTACCGAACTTGATAATGGAGGTGCTTTCGCAGTCAGGACAAGCAATGGCATGCTCCTCTTCCTTTTCCTCCGACACTATTATTCCCATGGATATAAGGATATCCTCCAAATACTTTTCCTGTGAGGGCTGTAAGGTTTTAAGTATCTCGAATATTTCTTTAATTTCAGCAGGATTATTTGTATGGTTGCACATCAGTGTCACTTCCTAAACTTTTTCATATTAGGATTATTGACACTTAGTGCTTGTCCTAATCAGGCTGTGACTGACCTACCACTTGCTGTCACAGAGCGCTATTCTGCCCTGTGAACATATATGGCCACTATAGATTCGGAAATTCATTTCTCACAACATTTATAATAAACTTAAACACGTAAAAAAGAGCCAGCTGCATAATGTATTCATAATCATTATGCTGCAGCCCCTTAATTTTAATCATTCAAATCTATCTGCTCTCCGGTTACCAAATAAATGGTCGATTCACAAATATTTGTTGCGTGGTCCGCCACCCTCTCCAGCCATTTGCATACGAAGAGGAACTGCGCAGCCTGGTTTGCACAGCCGTGATCTGCCGTCATCTTATCCAGTAATTCATTGAAGATCTTTTTGTACAGTGCATCTATTTGATCATCTATTTTGACGGTTTTATACGCCTTTTCAGCATCAGCCTCCACATAGCAATTCAGGGATTCCCTTATCAGCACCTGGACTATATCCGCCATTTTAGGTATATCTATGAGCTGCTTGATATACACCTCATTTTTCAATCTCTTTGCAATTTTTGCGATATCCACCGCATGGTCAGCCATTCTCTCCAAGTCCGTTGCAATCTTGTTGGAAGTAAATATATTTCTCAAATCTATGGCAAGAGGCTGTTGCATTGCAATGAGCTTAATGCATTTATCCTCAATTTCCTTTTGGAGGTCATCCACCAGGTCATCATTCTTGATAACTGTATCCGCCAATTCCTCATCCTGCTTGACCAGTGCTTCTATACATTGATGTATCTGTTTTTCTACTATACTTCCCATTCTTATTATGTCATTATGAAGTATCTGTAAGTTTGTATCAAAGCTGCTTCTTGTCATTTCAATCACCCCTTGGTAAGATTAGTTCATAAATTTTTACAGCTCCATCTGTGAAAATTTTATTGAATTTATCTCCTGGTATGTAAAATTTCTTTTGAATGACCAATAATAAAAATCCGTGAAGATTGGATATTTTATTGTTGAGATATATGATGAAATTTTACATACGGAAAAATCGTTGAAGCTTCGATATTTTTATGCGATTAAATAAGGATAAATTTTCACAGCTCTGTTAACCGAATCTTCCGGTAATATAGTCTTCCGTTCTCTTATCCCTGGGCCTGTAGAAAATATCCTCGGTCTTTCCGTATTCCACCACCTCGCCGGTGAGGAAGAAAGCGGTATTATCCGATATTCTGCCGGCCTGCTGCATATTATGGGTAACGATAATTACAGTGTATTGCTTCTTTAAAGTATCCATCAATTCTTCTATTTTCAGAGTGGATATCGGGTCCAGGGCAGAGGTTGGTTCATCCATCAGCAGTACTTCCGGCTCCACCGCAAGGGTTCTTGCAATGCAAAGCCTCTGCTGCTGTCCTCCGGAAAGGCCAAGGGCGCTCTTCTTCAATCTGTCCTTAACCTCATCCCAAAGTACAGAACCCTTCAAACTCTTTTCTACTATTTCGTCCAGTTGGGATTTATTCTTTATTCCATGAATTCTCGGCCCATATGCCACATTGTCGTACACTGACATTGGAAACGGGTTAGGCTTCTGGAACACCATCCCTATTCTCTTCCTAAGTGCTATAGCATCATAATCTTCATATATATTATGCCCTTCGAATAAAACCTGTCCCTCTATCTTAACAGAATCTATAAGGTCATTCATCCTGTTCAAGGTCCTCAAAAAAGTGGATTTACCGCAGCCGGAAGGCCCTATCAAGGCTGTTACAGCATTTTTTTCAATATCCATATTAATCTTCTTTAATGCTTGAGTTTTATCGTAATATAGATCCAGATTCTTTGTCTCTATTATACCCATTTTGCTTCCTCCTTATTTCTTTCCGCTGTATGCTTCATGTATTTTCTTGCCGATTATCCTTGCGGAAAAATTAAATATAAGAACCATAATTACTAAGACTGCCGAAGCTCCATTAGCCACCTGAGCAGCATCAGGTATGGTTCTCTGGGAATTTACCTGCCATATATATACTGCCAGAGTCCCAGCAGGCCTGGATAGGTTATATGGTGACGCCTTGCTCAATATATCAAAATTGCTTAACTTTAGTGCCGACATGCTCATTCCTGCAGTATATATAAGTGCTGCAGCTTCCCCAAATATTCTTCCTGCAGATAAAATAACACCGGTTAAAATCTGAGGCATTGCTGATGGAAGTACTACCTTCCAAATTGTCTGCCACTGGGTAGCTCCTACTCCTAGGCTTGCCTCTTTTACCCCCGCTGAAGCAGCTCTTATAGCATTCTCACTTACTCTTGTCATAGAAGGAAGGTTAATTACAGTAACTGCAAGGGCACCTGCAATCAAGGAGTACCCCCAGCCAAACATCTGAACAAACACTATAACTCCAAACAGTCCTACTACGATAGAAGGAAGTGATGCCATAGTTTCTATACACAGCCTTATGAAGTTAAGAAGCCTGCCTTCCCTGGCATACTCCGCAAGGTATATCCCGGCACCAACTCCCAACGGAACTGTAACAATCAAGGTTACTATCAGCAGATAAAAGGAATTGAACAGCATTGGCCCAATACCACCGCCGGCGTCAGAAAAACTTGGCCGCCCGAACAAAAACTTTGAGCTTATTACCGGGGCACCCTTTATAACTATATATCCTATGAATGCCACCAGAAGCAGCACAATTAAACTTGAGATTACATATAGAACTCCTGTAGCAATCTTGTCTTTTAATTTTTCACTCATCGCAAGTCTCCCTTCTTACCGAGAATCCTGATTATAAGGATGAATACAAATGAAACAACGAGAAGAATCAGTCCCATGGACCATATGGCATTATTATACAAGGTACCGGTAACAGTCTCACCCATATCCATGGTAATGGCACTGGTTAATGTTGACATAGGCTTGGTGAGGCTGTCCGGAACATGGGTGGCGTTTCCTATTACCATTTGAACTGCCAGTGCCTCACCAAAGGCTCTAGCCAATCCAAGAACAACTCCAGTGGATATACCGGATTTTGCAGCAGGCACTACAACTCTTTTGATGGTCTGCCATCTTGTTGCTCCAAGGCCGTAGGAGGCCTCCACATAGTCCCTTGGTATTACTTTGATGGCATCGGAGGAGATACTTGTAATAGTTGGCAATATCATAACACTTAGAACAAGTATACCAGCCAGCAGGCTGAAACCATTGCCTCCAAAAGCCGCCTTTATAAATGGTACAAGTACTGTTATACCAATCCATCCGTAAACAACGGAAGGTATCCCTACGAAAAGCTCCATTGCTGGCTGGAGAAGCCTTGTACCAAACTTCGGGGATATTACGTTCATAAAAACCGCCAAGGCAATAGCCAAAGGTGTGCTTATTATTACTGCACCAACGGAAACGGCTGTAGAACCCAAAATGTATACCATCGCACCAAACTGACCTTCATCGGGATTCCATTGCTGGGAAAACAAGAACCTTGTAATGGAATAACCGTTCTTGGTAAAGGTTCTTAGTCCGCTGGAGGCTATGAAAAAAATTATAGAAAGTGTAAGGACTATTATTAAGATTCCACAAAAGGAGGCATAGCCCTTACCTATATATTCATTTTTAAATCTGCTGCTGAAGCTTCTCTTTTCCATACCATCACTTCCTTATTTGTAAATTGCACTGCAAAGACTGGCCGCCGCAGGCAGTCAGTCTTTATCATTATTATCTGGATACTTTCATATCTGAATTTGGGATATAACCCATATCGCTGATTTTCTTAGTTACTTCAGGAGTTTTGAAGTAATCAAGGAATATCTTTGTCAATCCTGTTGCTTCACCCTTTGTATACATATGTTCATAGGACCAGATTGGGTACGCACCAGTTGTAATGTTATCCTTGTTCATTTCTTTTCCTTCAAACTTTAAAACCTTCAAACCTTCTTTGTTTGCACTGGATACCAGGAAGGAGGATGCCAGGTAGGATATAGCTCCATCTGTGCTCTTTACTGCACTTGCAACTGCTCCGGAGGAATCTTCCTTAAGAGCTGTACCTGTAGCTTCCTGAGCGCCGTCAAGAGCGTACTTCTTGAAGGTAGCCTTTGTTCCTGAAGAGTCCGGCCTTGATATAAGAGTTATCGGAAGATCGCTTCCTCCAACTTCTTTCCAGTTCTTTATCTTTCCAGTAAAAATGTCAACCAGCTGCTGCTTTGTCAAATTATCAACAGTTACCTTTGAGTTTACAACAGCTGCAAAACCTACTACGCAAACCTTGTGATCAACCAGTGTAGCTGCTGTAGCCTGGTCAAGCTTTTCTTCAGCGAAAACGTCTGAATTACCAATCTGAACTGTCCCTGCAGCTGCGTCCTTAAGACCTTGTCCACTTCCACCCGGGTTCACAGTTATCAGTGCGTCAGGATTTGCATCAGTGAACATCTGGGACACTGCCTGTACTAATGGCTGTAAAGCTGTAGATCCATCAGCAGTGATTGAACCTGATGCCTTTTGAGTAGTAGTGTTATTTGAAGAACCCGTATTATTTCCAGCAGAATTATTGTCTCCGCTCTTTGCACATCCTGCGAAGGCACCCATCACCAGTGCAATGCTTAATGCAGAAACCATAGTCTTTAAAAATCTCTTTTTCATTAATTACCCTCCAATCAACTTCTTGAGTTATCTTACATTTTATATATTACAGTATCAAGGTTAACCGAGTATTATTGCATTGTTAAGTATTCTTAACATAGGTTAAGATGTATGAGTTTAAACATTAATAAATTCACTTATGAAAATACCGAATCTTCAACGGTTTTTCATAAGTGATAAATTAGAAAATAAACTCACACATCCATATCATACCGTAAACTTGTTCATATTGCTGTTTATATCCTCAGTAGAGGCCTCCAGCCTTTCCACCAGTTCGGCCATAACCCTTGTATTATCGTACTGGGAGCGGATTACTGTATTTATCTCCCCCAGGGATTCTGAAAACTCATCAGAGAGAGAGGACACCCTGTTTAGCACTTCATTTACATTCTGGTTCTCACTATCCAGTATATTTATACTGTTATTTACATTACTGATGGCAGAGATTATTTCCTCGGCAGCTTTCAATACGACGTTATAGTTTTCTATGGTTTCCTGAACAGCCTTTGCCTCTTCTCCGGCAGACTTATTGACTTCCTTCAGGTCTTCATCAGTATTCATTATGTTGGCATCAATTTTTCTCACCAGTTCCTCAATCCTGCTCATTTGTTCGGATATACTGAGAGATAGGCCTTTTATCTGGGTAGCAACTACGTTAAAGCCTCTCCCCGCTTCACCGGCTCTCGCTGCTTCTATGGAAGCATTTAACGCCAATATATGAGTTTGTTTCGAAATACTGGTAACAAGGCCGGCTATACCATTTATATCTGACAGATTCTCAAAGAGCTGTTTAAAAGATTTGTTAACCACTGATAGTTTTTGAGCCGTATCAAAATTTACCTTCTTTAACGTGTTTACTGTCTCAAGTCCTCTATAGTTTACCTTTTTTATGTCATTGGTCTTTTGTGTCATCATCACGGATTGTGTTTTTATCTCCTCGGTTTTTGCTACAATCCTCTTAAAGGATTCCGAACTGTTCCCTACTGCTTCACTCATTCTCATATTGTGACTGCTTATAAGCTCTGAGCTTACAGCAATATTTTTCATGCTGCTTTCGGTGGAATCCTGACTGGATTTTATAGTGTCACTTAAGAAGGTTAATTCCGAAACCACTTTCTTTAAACTTAATATCATCGACTTTATATTCTCCGACATCTTATTGAAGCTGGAGGATAATTGTCCAAATTCATTATTCTCCTCTATATTACTGGTAACCTTCAGGTTTCCGTGGGACATCTCCTCTGTATTCTTTATCAAACCTTTAAGAGGCTTAAAAACTCTGTTTATTACGATATATATAAGTAGAACTACTATTAAAATCATTAATACTGCAGATACTATGATAATCTTCCCTGCAGTATTTGCTTCGCTTTTCAGCTCATTCACCTCTACAGAAAGCACCACCAGGCTTTTTAAAGCGGGAACACTGGTGTAGCAGCCGGTATACTCTTTTCCATCCAAATTGTAATTGATGCTCCCTGTGATTTTTTTTGAAAGGTTGTCTTTATTACTGATTATCTGAGCAATCTCCTTTACGCTGTTTTTCTTGTTTATCTTCAGTTTATCCGGATGATATATAACCTGATTGTCACTGCCTACAATATATATAAAT
>JAUZPH010000213.1 GCA_030706065.1 Bacillota bacterium
GATGCGGAAATTTAAACCTTAAGTATTCGACTGAGAAAATATCGAATCTTCACCGATTTTTCGAAGGCGATAGATTAAAATATAAATTTCCGCAGCTATATGTCTTCCAACTCATTTTTTCTTTTCATAATTGTACTACGCAGCGTGTCTATTAACAAGGTGAATACTGTCGAAATTCATAAATATAAAATATTAAAGAGCAAGGTGACATCCTTGCTCTTAATCCTTAACGCTGGGAAACACTTAAATTTTGCATCACCAGGGCGTCAGGAAATAGCCTAAAGCCATTCCCCCTTTTATGTTTTATTTTCTATAAGGTAATTACCTCTATGTTATCGTTCTTGTCCAGCTTAAAGCTGACCTTTTTATCTTCCAGGGTTACATCATAATCTCCCAGGAAGCCTGTAAAGGTCACCTCTCCTACTTCGTTGGTTACAGCCTTTACAGCTTCTGTCCACCAATCCTTCTTTATTAAATTTAGAAGCTGATCGTAAGCAGGTTTACTGGAACTGTCCTTACGGATTAACCCTCCAGGTGCACCGAGCCATCTTCCATCTGCAAAGTTCCACCAGGTAATGGATTCAACCAGCGGATGAGCGAAAAGTGTCTTGTAATGGGTTATAATTTCTCTGGCTTGTCTATCTTCCCCTTCAGGAGTACTTGGCCATTCATCTACAACGTAGTCATTTAGATCCTCTATATGAGGCGGCATAATCTTGCCGGACACTATTGTGTTCTCCGTAAAATGAATGGGTAAGTTAAAGTGAGAGTAACGTTCCAGAACCTCCAGGGTCTTCTCAACACCCCAATAACCCTGATGCATATGTGACTGTATCCCAATTGCATCAATAGGAATTCCTGCCTCCAGGCAGCCTTCAATTAAAATTTCATAGGATATTGAGGTATTGAAGTCGTTTATCAGCAGGGTTGCTCCCGGATTTGCCTTCTTTGCAGCATCAAACATCTCCCGTACTATTCCGATACGGCCTAAATCCTTACATAAACGGGTTATGCCATTATCGTACTTATCAAAAATAGGCATTATTACAACTTCATTTATTACATCCCACATATCAATTATACCTTTAAACTCGGTGACATCTCGCTCAATACGTTTAATCTGAGCCTCTAATATTTCCTTATTATTCATTTCCAGGAGCCAGGGTGCTGTTTGTGTATGCCAGCAAAGGGGATGGCCCTTAAGGGTAACACCTTTTGATATCAGCCACTCTGATGCCTTCATCGTTTCCCTGGTAATGGGTTGTCCCTTCTTTGGTTCAAACCTGTTCCAATAAAAGGACATGGTACCATAGTTAAAAATATCAAAAAACTTCTCAAAGAAAATTTCCGCCTTTGCCTTTTCTGCACCTTCCAGTATACCGTTAGCTAGAGGCAGACATTCAAAAATAGAGGCTCCAAACAGGAATTTATGTTTTGTCTGTTCAATAAGCACCTCTTTATTTCTAATTGGTGCTCCATTCTTTGTTACAAGTTTCAGTGTTTTTTCCGCTGTACGGTGTTTGTAGTTACTGTTAACACTCATTTGCTTTCTACTCCCATCCTTTAAGCTTCTCAGAAGTTATTATTGAGAATTTATTTTCTCTAAGTATAGTCTAAGACGGATTGTTTTCCTTGTCAACGATTACAGTGCATCCTATTTCCTGATTTATCTGTTTTATTATACTGAAAGTAATAATAAAAACAAAGAGTCTGATAAATATATCTCCCACACTCATAATGCAGTAACCTAAATCAAATATATCTGACAGAAACTTCAGATCGGTTGATGCAGTACCCAGGGTATGAATATCCTTCAAATTTCCTGAAACCCACGTGTCTGCATATCCCGTCAAGTATGATAATGTGGGAAAAACCGGCATTTTACCGTTGTTTGCAGATATGACTATATCATTAAGAAAACCGCCTGTAAGTATACATCCGGAGCCGATAATTGCACTTATATACTGCCTGTACTTCAGCGCCAGAATTAAAAACAAACAAAGAAAAGGCTTTTCCATATTGCCAGTGTATTTTAAAACACTGTAGTTTCCTTTGAATAATTCTACCTGCAGTACTATATAGATTACTTCAAAGGATATAATAAAATATATTGGCCATGCTTTAAATAATGGAGACAGCTTGTACCTCTTCAGTTTTGCCGCCAGCATGGAAAGCAAAATGGTTTCTATCACAAGTTTTCACCTCACCTGTTACAAAGTCTTCCTTGTTTCTGCTGCAGGAAAGCTATGTGTAGATATCTGAAAACTCTATATTGATTCTCTCAATATTGGCTTCAAAAATGCTTGAACCATCATAGCTGTTTGCTTCTTCTACATGTTCAACAGGCAATAATATTTCAAATTCGGTTCCCTTTCCCTCTTCACTTCTTACTGTTATTTTACCATTATGCATTTCCACAAAAGACTTTACCAGATAAAGTCCAATTCCGCTTCCTTCATATTTCCGTGAAAGGGATCTGTTAGCCTGTCCAAATCTCTGAAAAATGATTTCCAGGCTCTCTTCAGAAATACCTTCACCGTTATCTTTCACGCTGATAAGCAACTCTGAGCCCTTATCAGTGAAGTTAACCTCAATCCTTCCTCCTCTTTGTGAATATTTAAAGGCATTTGATAAAAGATTCAGCATTATTCTCTCTATTTTGTCAGCATCAAATGCAGTAATTTTCTCTTCCACATCGGTATCAAATATGAGTTCTATATCCTTGCTCTTTACATATGTTGCTACAGATTGGGTTATATCCTCAATTACGGTCACAATATTGCCGTTTCTTCTGTCAAGCTTCATAAAGCCTGAATCATATTTAGTTATATCCAGGAGATTATTTACCAGCCTTATCATCCTGAAACAGTTTTGCTTCATGGTTTTCAGATATTCATTACATTTATTCATGTTCTTCCCATTATAAGAATCCAAATATACGCCTATTGCCTGAATGGCAACGTAGATAATATTTATCGGTGTTTTAATTTCATGAGACATATTAATAAAGAACTCAGTGATCAGTGCATTAAACTCCCTGGATTCATTCAGCAATTTCAGATTCTTCTCAGCATCATTTTTTAAAGTTTCCAATTGTTTTTCCGTAGTTATATCCAGCAGGAAAGTTAGAACTGCAGATTGTCCCTCATAGACAAAAAATGATGAGGTACTGCGTACTGTAATTGGCTTTCCGGAGGCATTTATTATGGTTTCCTCATGAATCACCTTTGAAAGCTTTGAACTGATAATTTCCGCATATCTTTCATTTTGTTTTTCCATTACATCTTCCGCATAAAAATCGCTTATCTTTTTTTCATTCAATATAATCTTTTCCTCATATCCCAGTAGTTTTGCAGCACTTTCATTTACATAAATAAATTTATTATCTTTATGTACAAGGATTGCATTTTGGGAGTTTTCAAAAAGTATGTCAAAGCATACGTTATTCTTTAACAGGAGATCTTCAATATTCTTTCTCTGATTGCTCTGCTCCTGAAGTTCATTGTTTAATAAATTCAATTCGTTCTCTTTTGCCTTGTTATTCGCATTCTCCAAATCTACATAGTAGCCAAGAATCCATGCTACTAAAACAAATACACCGGCTAAAATCAGGTCGTTCTCAAAGTACGAATTAATGTTGTTAATATTTGGTCCATAGGCTAAGTCAATCCCCCATATGATTGCCGTAGAGACCAGCGCTGAAAATACACCGTATCTTAGACCGTACTGAATGATTGTCGCAATGATTACAAGTAAGAATATATACTTAAATTCACTATCATAAGCATGAGCAAAGCATATGGGCAGGGCTATAACCGCATTATAGAACAGTATTTCCAATAAGCCTAAAACTGTATTGTTGAGCCACTTTCGTATTATATAAATATTTACCAGCAGCCAAACAACATAAATGGTTATAACAATTGCCAATGCAAATATTACGGCCTTTACATCTATACTTCCATATTGGTTCTGCAAATTAGTCCAATAGTGAGGAAAGCTTTGATACACAATTACACATGCGAATAACATTATTAAATTTTTTAAAACCAAAAGTATTGAGTTTGTGCTTTCACTTATAAAATTCTTATTCACTTCCATTTATGCTCCTCCGTAAAGGAACAAAGATTATAAGTTTTTTGTAAGAAAAACTTATAATCTTGTTCTCTCTACTTTACTTTCGTTCATCATAATAATAATTTGCCAAATACTATTCTAGCTTTGTTTTCTTAAGATCGCCGGCTCTTCTGGCTGGTAAAAGAAGAAGAAACATGCGGACGCAGAAGTTGCCAGTGCTATTAATGTACATAAACTAGCTGTAATACCAAGAAGTAATCTTCCAAATTTACTTTTCACATTAATTACCTCCTTATGTATTTTTCAAAATTTTAGAATATGGTCGACCTTATTTAAAACTTTGATACCAAAACCTATTAATGTAACGGACTGCCATAACGCGGCCAGGGCTATGCAATAAGAAGCCTTTAAAAAGTACAAATTACCGGAAGCTTTGAATGAAAGCAGCGTTACAATAATAATAATACTGAATAACCCTATCACTATCCTGGAAGCATGGTTAAGCCTGGACCTCATATCAGGACTTATAATAGGCTTATTTTCGCTATCCACCGGTGCCAGTTTCACCGTTATCAAAGATGCTGTAAAAATACACAATATAGCTGAAATTACACCAAAAATGAAACTCTGTCTGCAAAGTATATGCTTGATCAATAAACTTACAGCTGTTGAAACTGTGACTCCCACCACAATACATCGTCCCGGAGAAGAGGCATGGGCACCACCGGAATATTTTCTTAAAACACTGACAGCAATAGAAAACAAAAGTACTTCATACACTAACCCAAATATCATTCCGGCAATAACTGTCCACAGGATTGACCCTATTATCTGCAGTAAGCCAACAGCTCCATATACTATTATTTTTTCACTGTTCTCATCAGCTTTTAAAACCAATCTGGCCTGCTTCCCTATGACCGCTGCAATTCTTTCAGTTAGATACACCTTTTGCACCTTCTCTTTTTGTCATTAATGAGCGTATCATCAGAGTCAATAATATAAGAAACAAAATTGACGGGAATTCCAATATACATTTCATAAAGGAATTCTTAAAGGCATTATCTACATTAATTCTAAGAATGTTGAGCAATACCAAATCGCATAATTCTCCAACCATAAGCATGAATGTCGATATCACAACACCATATATCGATTTTATCAGCGGCACTCCGATAATGATTAATTCACAGACCATAAACACAGAAGATATTACCGTATTTATTCCCATATGTATGGGCAAAAACCTTACAAGGTATGTAATTAGAGCCAGAAGTATGCTGCTGATTAAAAACTTGCTCCTAGATATATTTTGCTTGAAAATTTCACATACTGTCCAAATTAGGACAAATGACTCCGGTAAACCAATTATAAAAAATTCTATCCATGTAAGTTTCAACATAAATCTTTTCCCCTTCATCTTAATTTTGAATGACAGTTATGACAGATAAAATGAAGAAAGTATTTTCTACATTGTTTTTTTATTATTAATATCCATATTATGTAATATTCCACATAAAAGCTTATATTCCTTCTTATACAATCACAATTTAGTTAGCAATATGCGACACACTTTACTATATTTTCCTACCGCAAGATAACTTTACACAGCGTTTTTTTGTGATAAGAATTAAACAAAACGGATTATTTCCCCGATCAACTATTCCGGGATCAGCTCATTATAAAAAAAAAATCCAGGGACAGTTTGTCCCTGGAAAAGTTTGCAGCCATACGGCGCTGCTATCTGCCAAAACAGAAATGCAGCGACCAGTCCCTGGCTGTCTTTATTCTTAACGATTTGCCAGTTTGTATATCTCCATCACATCATTACCGTCAAGTATTTTGAAACCGCCTATTTTTCTTTCTCCGTAGTATACACATCTATCAGCAAGTTCCTTCAACATTTCTTCACCTTGTACGCCTATGCCCAGTTCTGTAAAGCAGGTTGGCATTCCTATGGATGCAAAATAAGCAACTGTTGCATCAATGGAGGTCTTTGCGGTTTCTTCCACGGTGTCTCTTTCTATCCCCCAGACCTTTCTTGCATATCGGACAAAACGATCAGGCTTCTGTTTGTAGCAATACTCTGCCCAAGAGCCCCATACCGCTGACAGACTTGCTCCGTGAGCCACGTCAAACTTGGCACTGAGTTCATGGCCAAGCTGATGCGGCGCAAAATCGGTAACTGCTCCGAGACCTGTAATACCATTATGTGAAATACTACCGCACCACATGAGTTCACTCATGGACTGATAGTCCTTTGGATTTTTCAGGGCAGTCTTTCCGTTTTTAATAGTGACTCTGAGAACTGCCTCGGCAATCTCGTCAGTGATCGCATTGCCCTCCGTCAGAGTGAAATAACGGTCAAGAGTATGCATCATTATATCAACAATACCACA
>JAUZPH010000214.1 GCA_030706065.1 Bacillota bacterium
CCCTCTTTCTCCGCCAGGAAAAAGCTCGCTGTATAGCGAGTTTTTTTGTTATATTAACATGGATAAAACACTCAGCAATTGTTGGGTGTTTTTTATTATGTTATATATTTTATACATTGAAATATTCTTCGTTGTACCAAAGCAGGTGCAGCGGCTTCCTATGAAAATAATTCATGTAGATTATAGAATATTCAATAGGTTATAATTAGAGTATGGCTTGTAAATGTGGTATCTGGAGAGTTTTGACTACTTTTTAATATCGGGACAGAACTCTTCGAGGAAGTGGGATTATAGAGCCGAGTTCTGTCACGGAGAGTACTAAAATACACGATAGATTGTATAGAGAGGAACTGATTATATGAGTCTGAGATTTATATACGGAAGAGGGGGAAGCGGCAAAAGCCACTACGTCCTCCATGACATAAAGAGTAATATAGAAAAGGGTACCGGCCACAAAGTGATACTGCTGGTTCCGGAGCAGTTCTCTTTTCAGTCTGAAAGGAATCTCCTGAAGGTAGTAGGAGCTACCGGAATAACCAAGGCGGAGGTGTTGAGCTTTAAGAGGCTCTGCCATAGGGTATTCAGCGAGGTTGGAGGAGTTACTTTAAAAAGGATAGATGATACGGGAAAGTCCATGCTTATCTACAGCATTCTTGAAGAATATAGTTCCGAGATGACGATATATGAAAAGGCCGGAAAGAAGCAGGGCTTTATCGATATTGCCTCGGATGCAATAAAGGAATTCAAGAGGTATAATATCACCCCGGAGTTGATTGGAGCCTCCATTGAGCGGATACAGAACGAGACCCTCAGTAGGAAGCTTCATGATTTAAAACTATTATATGAAAGGTTCCAGGAGGTGTTACACAAAAGCTACATAGATGCGGAGGACGAAATGGACCTCCTTGCAGAAAAGATTGACCTGTGTCCCATATATGACGGTGCAGAAATCTGGATCGATGAGTTTTCCACTTTTACTCCCCAGCAGTACATAGTAATAGAAAAGCTTATGAAAAAGTGCAGAAGGGTTAACGTTACCCTTACAATAGATTCTCTGGGAGAGAGGAACAGGGAGGATGTATTCTCTGTTACAAGAAACACCGAGAAAAAACTGTTAAATATAGCTCAGGCGAATAATATAGCCTACGATGAGCCCGTGGACCTGAACAAGGACTGCTGTCCGAGGTTTGGGGACAATATGGAGCTTCAGCACATTGAGAAATATATATATGCCCATCCCTACAGTTACTTTAATGAAAAAGTAAATAACCTGAGAATATACAAGGCCTTCAGCAGCTATGACGAGATGGAGGTGGTGGCAAGGGATATAATAAGGCTCACCAGGGATGAGAACTACAGGTTCAGGGACATAGCAGTGGTGTGCAGAAATCTGAGTAATTATGAGAAGATTATTGGAGCCATACTTACAGAGTACGGTATTCCGTATTTCATGGATATGAAGAGGGATGTCAGCGGCAATCCTTTGATGGTGTTCATAACCTCCGTCTTCGATATATTCGCCAGGAACTGGTCCTATGAGGCCGTATTCCGCTATCTGAAGACCGGCCTTACCGGCATTGACAGAGACAGCATCGACCTAATAGAAAACTATGTGCTGGCTAACGGAATCAGGGGAAAGAGATGGACCGATGAAGAACCCTGGGCCCACAGAATCAACTATGGCTATGAGGAAGAGGAGATGACGGAGTATGAAATCTCGTCATTGAACAGGATAAACGATACGAGGAAGGATATCACCACGCCCCTTGTAAAGCTTCAGGCCAGTATGAAGAAGGAAAATAATATTAAGGATATGTGTACTGCGCTGTATGATTTCCTTGCAGACAGTGGTGCTTTAGATAGAGTTGAAGCATGGAAAGATGAATTCCGTGCAAAGGGAGAGGTGGAACTGTCCAACGAATATGACCAGATTGCCGACATTGTCATGGATACACTGAATTCCCTTGTTGAGGTCATGGGAGACGAATTGGTGTCGTTGGATACCTTTGTAAAGATACTGTCCGTAGGCTTCAGAAAGCATGAGATGGGCCTTATTCCTGTATCACTTGATGAGGTGGTGATAGGAGATATCGCAAGGATAAGAAGTCATGGAGTAAAGGCTCTTTATATAATAGGAGTGAACGAAGAAGTATTTCCGAGAACAACAAGGGATGAAGGAATATTGAATGACGACGACAGGGATGTCCTCAAAGCTTTAGGTATTGAGCTGGCGCCTAATACAAAGAACCAGGCCCTTGAAGAACGGTTTCTTGTATATACAACCTTGTCTACCCCCTGCAACTATTTGATGCTTACATATCCTATGGCTAATTTTCAGGGAGGTACTCTGCTCCCTTCTGCCCTATTATCGGAAATAAAGAAAATGTTCCCGAGGCTCAGGGAGGAGAGCCAGCTGCGGGAGGAGCTGAACCCTGCTTCAAGAATCGAGCGCATTGCCGCTCCGGAGCCAACCTTCAACGAGCTCATAGCAGCGAGGAGAAGAGAAAAAGAAGGAGAGGTCATTGAGGAAATCTGGAGTAAGGTATACAACTGGTACGACAGCCGGGAGGAATGGAAGATGAAGGCCTCCAGAATCTTCAAGGGCCTTGAATACAGCAATACGGTTGACAGGGTGGATGCGGAAAAAATCAGGAATTTATACGGCAGGCCGTTATATTTCAGCGTCTCCAGAATAGAGCAGTATGCCCAATGCCCCTTTGCATATTATGTCAAATACGGTTTGAAGGCAAAGGACAGAAAGGTTTATGAATTCTCGTCGCCGGACTTCGGAAGCTTCATTCACGGGATATTGGATAAATTCGCAGACAGCGTAAAGCTTGAGGGCATGGACTGGAAGGATGTTAACAAGGAATGGTGCAGGGAAACTATATCGGTTTTAGTAGACAATGAGCTGAAGGTTCAAAATAATTCCATTCTGAACAGCTCTTCAAGATACAGGCATCTGACGGATAAGCTCAAGAGGATATTGACAAGGTCTGTGAGTATTTTGACGGAACATGTGAAGAGAAGTTCCTTTGAACCGGTGGGCAGTGAGGTTGTTTTCGGCAAGGGAGGAGACCTTCCTCCAATAAGCCTGAACCTTCCCTCGGGAGAGGAAATAAAGCTCAGAGGGATGATTGACAGGGTGGATTCCACTGAAATTGATGGAGAAACCTACTTCAGAGTAGTGGATTATAAGTCCGGCAGCAAGAGTTTTTCCTTGTCCGAGGTATACTACGGCCTTCAGCTGCAGCTTTTGGTATATCTTGATGCTCTTCTGACAAATGCCGATGAATATGTTCACAGGCAGGCGGTACCGGGAGCCGTGCTCTATTTCAGAGTTGAGGACCCGATGATAACCGGCGGGGCAAATATGACCGACGAGGAAATAGAAAAGGAAATATTAAAGAAATTGAAGATGAACGGCCTGCTCCTGAAGGATGCCAGGGTTGTAAGGAGTATGGATAAGGATATAAGCGGCTATTCTCTGATAATACCGGCACGGATGAACAAGGACAATACTGTTGGAGATAATGGTTCTGTTATAACGATGCATCAGTTTGACCTGCTGCGTAAATATGTAAGGGATACTATGGTGAGGCTCTGCGAGGAGATGCTGAACGGGAATATAGAGATAAGGCCAAGCAAGGACAGAAAACACTCTGCCTGCAATTTCTGCAATTTCTCGGCCATATGCCAGTTTGACCCAACAATGAAGGATAACAGTTACAGGTATGTGAATAAAAAAGATGACGAAGTGGTTTGGGACCTGATAGAGGATGCAGTGGAAGCGGATACCGAGGAAGAGGGGGGCGAGGACTGATGGGAGAAACTAAATGGACAAAAGAGCAGCAGAGTGCCATAGATACAAGGAATTGCAATCTGCTGGTGGCAGCAGCGGCTGGCTCCGGAAAGACCGCCGTTCTGGTAGAGAGAATAATCAAGATGATATCTGATGAGGAGAATCCGGTAGACATAGATAGGCTCCTTGTAGTTACCTTCACGAAAGCTGCTGCTTCGGAGATGAAAGAGAGGGTGAAGGACGCAATTTCAAAAGCAAGGGACAAAAACCCGGACTCGGAAATACTCCGCAGGCAGTCCCAGCTTATAGAAAAAGCCAATATAACTACAATACATTCCTTCTGTACCGAGGTTATAAAGAATAATTTTCACAAGATAGACCTTGACCCAAATTTCAAAATAGCCGATGAAACGGAAACAGTGCTGATAAAACAGGAAATAATGCAGGACCTGATGGAGGATATGTATGACGAGGGGGATGAAGGCTTCCTGGCCCTGGTGGAGTGTTTTGGAGGCTCTAGGGATGACAGTCCCCTGGCAGAGCTTATAATGAAAATGTACAGCTTTGCCATGAGCGGGCCCTGGCCAAAGAGATGGCTGGAGGAGAAGGCTGAAGAATTCAATATTGAGGGTGAATTTGATATAGGGGCCACAAACTGGGGACGCATTCTTCTTGAGGACATACAAATAGAACTTTTCAGTGCAAGGGATAAGCTTAAGAGAGCGCTGGAAATTTGCAGTGAGGCACAGGGACTGGAAGGTTACGCTGAGACCGTAAAGATGGATGCTGCCATGATAAGCAGACTTACCGGTATGTTGGATAAGGATTTTAAGTCTCTATATGATGAGTTTTACGGGTTGAATTTTTCAACTATGAAGAGAGCTGCCAAAGATGCGGATAAGGATGCCCAGGAAGAAGTTAAAAAGATAAGGGATGAGGTAAAGGATAAGATAAAGGCTATAAAGAATGATATATTTACCCTTTCACCGGAGGAGGCGGCGGAAAGCCTGAAGGGAATGTACCCCGTAATGAAGGCACTGTCAAGGATTGTACTGGAATTTGACAGCAGGTACAGTGCCGTAAAGAAGGAAAGATCACTGCTGGATTTCAACGACCTGGAGCACTTCTGCCTCGATATACTTACGGAGGTAAATGAACAGGGGGAAATTGTGCCTTCCGATGTGGCTATGGCTTTCAAGGAAAAGTTTGAAGAGGTTCTGGTGGATGAATATCAGGACAGCAACTCTGTCCAGGAAACTATAATCAATATGGTTTCCAGAAAATTCAGCGACAGGCCCAATGTATTCATGGTGGGCGACGTAAAGCAGAGTATTTACCGTTTCAGACAGGCAAAGCCGGAGCTGTTCCTGGAGAAGTACAATACTTACTCCATGGAGGAGGGCAGCGCTGCAAGGAAGATACTTCTCTTTAAGAATTTCAGAAGCCGGGCCGGTGTCATTAACTCGGTAAACTACATATTCAAGCAGCTGATGTCTGAAACCGTGGGAGAACTGGACTACACAGATGTGGAGGCACTGAATCTCGGAGCAAATTATGAGGATTTGAATGAAGAGGGAATCGAGGCCGGCGGACCTACGGAGCTCCATATAATAGACCGGAGCACGGTGAAAGCAGAAGAGGCTGAGCAATCTGCGGAGGAAGAGGAAAGTGAAGAGACTGCGGAGGTCAGAGGCCTTCTGGAGCAGGAGGAGTTGGATAACATACAGCTGGAGGCAAGGCTGGTGGGAAAGAGAATCAGGCAGCTCGTGGACCCAATGAACGAAAAGGTGTTTACGATATTTGATAAGAAAGAGAACCGCTACAGGCCGGTACAGTACAGGGATATAGTCATACTGATGAGGGCAACCTCCGAGTGGGCTCCGGTATTTATGGAGGAGCTCAACAAAGACGGAATACCGGTGTATGCGGAATCAAATACAGGGTACTTTGAAACTGTTGAAATCAGAACAGTGATGTCTCTCCTGCAGATAGTGGATAATCCCTATCAGGATGTGCCTTTGCTGGCGGTGCTGAGGTCTCCAATCTTCAGCTTCGGCCCCGAGGACCTGATAGATATAAGGTTATTCGATAGGGAAAAGCATCTCTATGAGAATATTAAGGCTATGGCATCACAGGAGGAAGAACTGGAAGTGGCGGTTGGTCTTGCAGATAATATAAAGATATACGAAGAAAGCCTCAGGGATAAGCTTGGAAATTTTGTGAGCTCCTTAGAGAAGTGGAGGGAAAGGGCCATCCACATGCCTATAGATGAATTTATATGGTATCTCTATATGGATACTTCCTATTATGGCTATGCCGGTGCAATGCCCAGCGGTCCCCAGAGACAGGCAAACCTGAGAATGCTGTTTCAAAAGTCGAGGCAGTTTGAGCAGACCAGCTATGCAGGGCTTTTCAATTTTATAAACTATATAAACCGGCTGAGAAACAATTCCGGAGACCTTGGAACGGCAAAGACCCTGGATGAAAGTGAAGATGTAGTCAGGATTATGAGTATACATAAAAGCAAGGGGCTTGAGTTCCCTGTGGTGATACTCTCCGGCTGTGGGAAGCAGTTCAACCTCATGGATTTGAACAGAAGAATACTGTATCATGAGGAGCTCGGCTTCGGCCC
>JAUZPH010000215.1 GCA_030706065.1 Bacillota bacterium
ATATCTTCCTGATGATAAAAAGCCTGGTATGGTAAGGGTTAGTTTTGGATTATACAACACTATTGAAGAAGTGGATACATTGGTCAGGGAATTAAAAAGGATAATCAAATCCGGGAGCAAATAATTTTCACCATCGTGGTCTTAACAAAAACAAGTAAAGGCTTGAAAAAAACCAAGCACAGTTGAATTACTGTGCTTGGTTTTAATTTATAGGGTTTTCTGTTTCATTAACCATTTCAAGAAATTCACTGCCATGTCCATGTTTCCTCCGCCGTTTACTATACCAATCATCATGTTCCCGTTTGAAAAACCTAGCTTGTCAGTAACTCCAATGCTGTTCATGTCAATGCCGTAAGGCTTTTCAGCATCATTGGAGCCATCCACTTTATAATTAACTAATTTTACGCCATTGCTGGCAGCGTCATCCGTTAAACCGGGAATGGATGATAAATCAACAAGCCTTCCGCCGGTGGCAAAGGGTTCAAGGCCGCCTTTAGGGGCGACAAGTATATCTACGTCTCCAGCCATCATGGGCACCCAAAGCTCTTGAGAACCGGTTATCGAAGGGCTGTCTGCATTCTGTTCGGGAAGAATACCAAAACTAAAATCCTGTTTATTGCGGTTTTTTAATAATTGAGATTCAGCATTATTTTTCAGTTTATCAATGTTTGCATTACTCATACCGTTGGCAACAAATTTTACATTTAACATTGTAGTCTTGCTGGTGATAATCTGTACAGCAAAGTAAGTCCCTACGGTTAATAAGACCGCAACAGCTATGATGTGCATTTTATAGTGATACCAGATATAACCCATCTTCTTAATAAAATTCATATTGGCTGTTGCCTGTTTAAAGGTTCTTCTATCTCTTTCCACTTGATTCCCTCCATCATAAATATAGATTGGGCAGATATCGTCATGAGCATTTGCAAGAATACAAGCTCAGGTTAATCTCATCGACTAACAATTCGTAAGTTGTTCATCAGCGTCTTACATCAATAGCATGACAATACATATATAATTATAATTTATAAAGCATTTTTAATAAATAGAATTTTTATATTTCTATTTTTCCCCATTCATATATTTATTCTATTGTAAAACAAGAATTCCAGGTGATAGTAATACTGCCGCTAAAGAATGTAAAAGCCTTTAATATACTGTCTTTTCAGGACGCTTATGTATGTAGATGGATTAATCCTGCCCATATTATGATTGACATATTCAAAATACAGCAGTAAATTTATATACTGCCGCATTTATTTAAATAATAATTGTTACTGTTGTGCATATAAATTATATATGGATGGATAAACAAGCAAGTAGTGTGCATAATTGAATTGTAATACTTAAAGATATGTGAGTTTAGACATTAACAAATTCACCGGAGAAAATATCGAATCTTCAACGATTTTTCCGGATGTAAAATTTTAACGAATTAGAGTTGAATTTAGAAGAAATTTTACATCCTGGATAAATTAAAAAACTCACACATCTATAGGTCTTTATCACAATAATATAAGTTACAAAAACCATTAATTTGAAAGGTTGTGTTACAAGTGACTTTATATGGCCTGTTATTAATAGCATTAGCCCTGTCATTGGATGCTTTCGGAGTATCACTGAGTATAGGATTGAATCCAAATGTCAGGTTTATTAATAAATTGATTTTCTGCATCTCTTTTGGCTTTTTTCAATTCGGTTTTTCACTGGTAGGGAGCTACGCAGGGTCATATTTTACAACATATGTTGCTGCAGTCCCTGCGGTAATCGGAGGTGTTATAATAGGTATTGTCGGAGTGTTGATGGTAAAAGACGGGATGGAGGAAAAGGAAGAATGCCTTCTGTTTACTCCGAGGATGTACATAATATTGGGTGCATCAGTGAGCATAGATGCATTGGTCATCGGGTTTACCGCTTTCGGTAATATACATAGTAGTTTTTCAATACTGCTGTATACCATAGTAATAGGAATTGTAACCTTTATAATTTCCGCAGCAGCCTTTATTCTCTCAAAGTACCTGAAAAAGATTTCCATAGTGGCCAGATATGCCGATTATATCGGTGGAATAATCCTCATACTGTTTGGCTTGAAAATGATATTTATAAGATGAAATTAAGAAACAGCCGGAATACTGATCCAATGGCTGTTTTTTCGTGTATCAGGAATATTGCTGATTTAGTTGCTGATTTAAAAGTAATTATTCCATTATTTATGTAAATCGTTTATAATATAACGGATACAATTGTAATATGTTTGTTGTACTTCCCCAAAGGCCTTCAAAAGATCATGAGGAAACAAAAGTACATCCGCTGAATATGAAGCAGGTGGGTCAAAAGCGGGAAAAGGTCATTTTACAATATAAATATCTTTTATCTTCCATGTGCCGTTTCTCTGTTTTTCCAGGATTACCTTATAGCTTACAGAAGTAAGTGAAGAATTGGCCTTTGAGCCTTTAACCTGTGCCACTGCCACATTTTCATCGGAATAGGATAGCTCATAGGAACTTATGGAATCGAGCTTAAAGCTGTTAAGAATGCCTTTTGTAAGCTTGTTCTGAAGAACATAGGCTATATTTTTTCTTTTATAAATATCATAATTATAATCAACTACAGAAATTATAATAATAATGATAAAAGCTATGGGAACAAATCTTTTCATATTGGCCTCCATGGGAATTTGTTAGTAGTTAAAATGAACCAACGTTAATTAATGTATATTCATCAAAATAAAAATATTGATAAAGGAGATGATTTATATTGGATTTTTCATCAATAGTAATCATGGAAAGAGATAAGGAAACAGGACTATTACATAGGGAGATAGGCAGTTACAAGGTTGAGGAAGGAGCAGAATATATAACAAGGGCTTACAGCGAAGAGGATAATGTCTATATATTCTTCAGTACCGACAGGGATGTGGAGGAATGGGAATACACAGCCATATATGATCTGTTCCCTGAGGACTCCTTTGAGGAGGAAGGTTTTGAAACTGAATTTCTTGATGATGAATATAATCCGACCTGGAGGGTTAAGTTCAAGCTTGAGGAAGAACATTCGGACATGGAATTAAAAATTTCAAAATTGTGCAAATTAATTAAGAGCGGCATCGAGGAAACGATGGAAGAAATCAAGGATAAAGAGGACGAATATAAGGAAGAGTAAAATTATTTTCTGCATAAGGGGGTCTTATAATGGCAGAAGCAAAGAAAGTTAAAACAAGAGATGAAATAAGTGAGCGGGATAAATGGGACATAAATAAGATATATGCTTCAGATGAAGCATGGGAGCAGGACTTCAAGGCATTAAAGGAAGAAGCTCTGCAGCTCAAAAATTATGTCGGCAAACTGGCAGAGCCAGTGGAAATGCTGAACTATCTCAGATTGAGTGAAAGGATTTCAAGAGGTGCTGAAAAACTGTTTATCTATGCACATTTGAAATATGATGAGGATACGGCAAATTCCAGGTACCAGAGTCTCAGGGACAAGATTGACACATATCTGTCAGAATTAAGAAGTTATGAGGCCTTTTTTATACCGGAATTACTGTCACTGCCGGATGGAACAGTAGAGAAGGCCATACAGAAGGTTCCTGAGCTTAAATTGTATGAGTTCATGCTGAAGGATATATTAAAGCTGAAGCCTCACACTTTAAGCAAGGCTGAAGAGGAACTTCTGGCTTCGGTATCCGACTGCCTTGAGGCGCCCAACAATATTTTTGGAATGCTGACCAACGCAGATATGACCTTCCCGGTTATAAAGGATGAGGACGGCACAGAGGTGGAGCTTACCGAAGTAAATTACGGTAATTTCATAAGAAACAGGAACAGGAAAGTAAGAGAGGAAGTCTTTAAGGCCTTGTTTAATACCTATGAGAAGTATAACAACACCTTTGCAGCCTCACTGACATCCTCCATAAAGAATTTCATATTCAACTCAAAGGTAAGAAAATACGGCTCAGCGCTGGAAAGCTCGTTGAAGCCCAACGACATACCTGTTGAGGTATATGAGAATGCCATCAATACCATGAATAACAACCTTTCCACACTTCACAGGTATGTGAGAGTCAAAAAAAAGCTGCTGGGCCTGGATGAGATTCATATGTACGACCTCTACGTACCTCTGGTGGAAATTGAAAAGATGCATATAGAATTTGACGAAGCTGTTGAAATTGTAAAGGAAGGCTTAAAGCCCCTTGGCAGTGAATATCTTGGTATTTTTGAAGAGGGGATAAAAGGCGGATGGATAGACAAGTATGAAAACAAGGGAAAACGCGGAGGCGCCTATTCCTGGGGCAGCTATGATACAATGCCTTATGTGCTTTTAAATTACAACTATGAATTAAATGATGTTTCCACACTGGCACATGAAATGGGGCATTCCATACATTCCTACTACTCAAGGAAGACTCAGCCTTTTATCTATGCAGATTACACACTTTTTACCGCAGAGGTGGCGTCAACCACCAATGAGGCACTGTTAATTCATCATCTCATAAATAAGGAAACTGATGAAAAGAAGAGACTATATCTCATCAATCAGGAACTGGAGCAGATCAGAACAACGGTATTCAGGCAGCTGATGTTTGCGGAGTTCGAGAAGATAACCCATGAAAGCATCGAGGGCGGAAACCCACTTACTGCTGCGGACCTGAGCAAAATCTGGCATGACCTTAACGTGAAGTATTTTGGTCCTGATATGGTGGTAGACAAGGAAATTGATATGGAATGGGCAAGAATCCCTCACTTCTATTCGGACTTTTACGTATATCAGTATGCCACTGGCTATGCTGCCGCAAGTTCCTTTGCAAGGTCCATACTGAAAGAGGGAGAGCCGGCAGTGAAGCACTATACCGAATTCCTGAAATCAGGAGGAAGCGACTACCCGATAAACATTTTGAAGAAGGCCGGAGTGGATATGAGAACTTCGAAGCCTCTGGAAGATACCATGAGCAGGTTTGCAGAACTACTGGACATGATGGAAAAGCTTTAAGTTATATAAATACTCTTATACTTATAGATGTAAGCGGCAATTTAAAGACGGTTAACTCTAGACATCAATAAATTCATTAATGGAGTTAATCATAAAAAATGCCGCTTACATTTTATTTATGCGAGAATCATTAAATAAATGGGTGAAATTTGTATATATATGTAGTATAATAGGCTAAGTTGTAATAAAGATGTGTGACTTTAAACATTAAAGAAAATCATTTTAGAAAATATCGGATCTTCATCGATTTTTCCAAAGTAATGAATACAAATATAAAGTCACACAGCTATTGTTTATGAGGTGCATTATGAGGCTGGAATTTATAGAAAGATTGGCAGAAGGAGAAGTATTAGGCAGAAGTATTCTAAGCGGTGACGGAAAAGTCCTGCTCAGAGCCGGTGTCAGGTTAAGCAGCCAGTATATTGACAGACTGAGGGAATTGGGCGTGCTTTATGTGTACATAGAAGATGACAGATTGTGTGATGTCCGTGTAGAAGATGAAAGGCTGATGGAACTGAAAAAGAACACAATGATGAATATGTCCCAGATTGCGAAAAATGTAAATAATTGCAATAAGTCAGAGTTTAAAAAATCTTTAAAGATGGTGGAAGAACTGATAGAATACATTATAGACGACGGCGAGGTAAACCTGAGCCTGTACGATATCAGGACACATGACAATTACACATATCTCCACAGCATTGATACAGGAATAATGGCGGCCTTTATCGGCATATCCTGCAAATACAGCGAAACTGACCTCAAGGAGCTTGGCCTTGGAGCAATCCTGCATGACATTGGAAAAACAAAGATTGATCATAAAATCATCAATAAGGCAGGGAAGCTTACAGAGGAAGAATTCAGTGAGATGAAGAAGCACCCTGTTTACGGTGCGGAGATGTTGAAGAGGAACTATTCCATACCGAATTCGGTGATACGGATTGTTGAGCAGCACCATGAGAGGATTGACGGGAGAGGATATCCCAGAGGGATATCGGGAAATGAAATCAATACCTTTGCAAATATAGTAAGTGTGTGCGATGTCTATGATGCTGTCAGCAATGACAGGAGTTACAGAAAGAAGCTGAAGCCCAACGAGTCCTACGAGCTGATTTTGTCCGGCAGCGGGGCTGCTTTTGATGAGGGGATTGTTAAGAAGTTCAGGGAGACCTTTGCGGTGTATCCGCTGGGCTGCTGCCTGAGATTGTCCAATGGCATAGAAGGATATGTGATACAACAGAACAGGAATTTTCCTGACAGGCCGGTGTTAAGAGTTTTGTACGAAGGTGAGACAAAGAAACCAATTCCCTTCTATGAAATTGATTTACTTCAGAATTCCAATTTAATCGTTGAGGCAATAATTTAGAGAAGGTGGTAATTTTGAGTAAAAGCTTTGAAACGGAGCTTATAAACTACTTTCTATCCAGCGGCAGATACA
>JAUZPH010000216.1 GCA_030706065.1 Bacillota bacterium
AGCATCATGGCCTATTTTTATATATAAGTATTTATCCCTGGCTGCTTCTTCCAGCAATCCCTCGTATTGCTCCCTTACCACCTCAACCTGCTGCTCAAGCTTTTCCTCCGGTGCCGCTATATAAATTTCACTTCTGTTGCATGTGGAAACTATTACCACTTCATCCAGTCCCCTATCCAGCAGAGAGTTTATAATTTCTATCTTCTTTACATCGGTAAAGGCTGCCCTCTCCCTTATTTCCGCTCCGGCGGTCCTGTGGTTTAACCCTATGACTGCAATATCCATAATACTCTCCAATCTAAAGATGTGTGAGTTTAAACCTTAACAAATTCACCGGAGAAAATATCGAATCTTCAACGATTTTTAGTAGGTGATATATTAAATTATAAACTCACACATCTATATATAGAACACACTAAAAGTCTTACATCGGATTTTTACGAAGTAAAATATCCTTGTGCCTATGCAAAATATCCAATCTTCACGGATTTTTGCGAAGGCACAATGTTATAGACTTTCTGTGTTCTATCTAACTGTTTTCCATGGTTTCCCTGATTCTGTTCAAGTAAATTTCCTGATACTGTGTATTTTCTCCAAGCCCTTTGAGATAAATGTCAACCTTAAAGCCTGCCCTTGTCAAAAGAGTTTTCCAGGAATACTCCTCATCAGATGCCATATCCATCAGAGCATGATTTCCGGCAACCAGCATGAAGGGCATCAAAACAGCTTCCCTTATTCCGCTTCTCCTAAGCCTGTCAATTATGTCTGAAATACCGGGAGTTCCTTTTATTGTTCCTATATATGCTCTCACGGCAGCTTTGTCTATATACTCCTGCAGATCCAAGTAAAGTCTTTGGGCTGAATGGCTGCTTCCGTGGCCCATCAGCACCGCAGCCTGGCCACCACTGAGCTCCGGCAGATGTCCTTTCAAAGCTGCTACCACTGCGGGATAATCTTCCTCGCTGTACAAGAGCGGCTTGCCGATGCCTGCCTTTCTAAAGCAGTCTCTATATTGTTCAAGTTCTCCTATTAATTTTTCATATTCCATGCCGGGTATAATCTGCATGGGCTGAAGAATCACCTCATTGAACCCTTCTCCGCAAAGCCTTTTTAACGCCTCCGAGGGGCTGTCAATAACAGTACCTTCACTTGTCCTTATCCTATCTATTATCTTCATTGATGTAAAGGCCCGTCTTACCTCGAAATCAGTAAATTCCCGTGCTATTCTCTCCTCTAATGCCTCGATACTCTCTTTCCTGGCTTTTATATTGCTCGTGCCTGAACTTACTACAAGTATTGCTTTTCTATCTTCCATATTTGACCTTCCTAATGAGTTTATACAAACCTGCTTATGATAACAATTATTATTTGATAATGCATTGTAATTTTACCACTTTGGACTACATCTTTCAAGCTTGCAAAGTACTTCTAAAATCGGGATAGAACCCTACGAGGGTGTATTCATTTAAAGCCGAGCTCTGTCCCGGTAAGTACTAAAAACCCTTCCACTTTGAAAATATAACAGTTTAATAAAAAACCAGATATATTACATATATTTCTTCAGAAGAGCTAATTAATAATAATTCGTTAATTACAATCGTTTTCATGGAGGTTTATGTTGTAAACTTGTGAATTTTAACCACTTAAGGGCGATTTGTGTACTAATGGTGAGATAACTTGAAATAAATGGAGCATACCACCACATTTTAACAACTAATACATTAATTAAGTTTTTTTCCTTATTTGCTTATATTAACCTAAAGTTATATGATATAGTAGGGTATGGATGTATATGTCATATCCGGGTATTTATATGTATTAATTGAAAGAGTGCAAGGGGGGATAAAATTGACTTTTATGGTTTACCTGCTAGTTTTGGTACCAGTCTTATTCGGATTAGTCTTTTTATTCACTAAGGAAAAGGTTTATAAACCCCTATCCTATCTTCTGACGGTAGTCTGTATAGCCTTGTCGGTAGTAGTATTGGTTTATGGGCCTCAGAGTTTTCAAATTTCCGGGAGCACCTTCGATATCGTGGAAGGAGTCATCGTTGTTCTTGAGTTTGCAATGACGGCCTTCTTCATATTCATGAGTGTAAAACATAAGAAGACGCCGGTACTGCTGCTGAGTATTGTTCAGGCTGCAATCCTGATATACACAGTTGTATTCGGTGAAAAAGAAGCAGCCGCAGTTATCAACATAGACAGGCTGTCCATAGTAATGCTTCTTGTAATCAACGTAGTAGGTAATTTGATACTTATCTTTGCCAACGGTTACATGGATATCTATGAACATCACAGAAACATGAAGAGCAGGCAGAATCTTTTCTACTTTATTATAGCAGAATTCTTGGGTGCCATGAATGCACTTGTAATCTGCGACGGCCTTGGATGGGTGCTGTTCTTCTGGGAAGTAACAACCTTGAGTTCCTTCATTCTTATTTCCTACAACAGGGATGAGGAAGGCTATAACAGCGGTTTCAGAGCCCTGGGCCTGAACCTCATCGGCGGTATTGCTTTTGGATTAGGAAATCTTATATTGAGTAGCGAGGTTGGTATAACCACCTTCTCTCAGATACACGACAAAGGTACAGCCTCCGGCATATACCTTGTTGCCATATTCCTTCTCTGCATCGCAGGCTTTGCAAAGAGTGCACAGTTCCCGTTCCAGAGCTGGCTTCTGGGTGCGATGGTTGCACCGACTCCGGTTTCTGCTCTTCTGCATTCCAGTACAATGGTTAAAGCCGGAGTATTCTTGATAATCAAACTTGCTCCTGCATATGCAAACACATGGTTTGGAAACTGTATAGCACTTTTAGGCGCTTTCTGCTTCCTGTTGTGCTCCGCCATTGCCATATCCCAAAGCAATGCCAAGAGAGTCCTTGCCTATTCCACCATTGCAAATTTAGGGCTCATCATAAGCTGCGCAGGAATTGGCAGCGCTATTGCAGTATCGGCTGCCATCATACTGATTATATTCCATGCAGTATCAAAGGCACTGCTGTTCCTTGCAACAGGCCAGACGGAACATACCATAGGCAGCAGAAATATCGACGACATGATTGGCCTCATAAAGGTTGCACCGGGCCTGACTATGATAATGACCTTCGGTATTTTATCGATGATCCTTCCTCCTTTTGGAGTTTTGATAACAAAGTGGCTTTCAATCGAAGCCTCAGCGGCCAACCCCGTAATTGTAATATTCCTGGCCTTTGGAAGTGCCTTTACAAATATCTATTACATAAGATGGATCAATGCACTGCTGGCCGCGCCGAACAAGAGCCTCAAGCTGTCAAGGTCTGTTGATAGGAACGTATATTTACCGCTTCAGGTTCTCTGCCTCCTGGCAGTTTTAACAAGCTTGTGTATTGCACCGATATACAACAGACTTGTGTCTCCTGAAATGGATACACTGCTCCATGCAAAATCGGCATTGACAGTAACCGGGGAAACCGTATTTTTCAATGCTGGAACCTTCAACAATACATTGGTATTTGTATCACTGATTATAATAGTACTGGTTTATCTGCTCCTCAGGGGCGTGCTCTCCACCAAGGCAAAGGTTACAGGTGTCTATATGTGCGGTGAAAACAATTCTCTGGAAGAGGGACCGGATACCTTCAGAGTTGCTGATGGAACCTATGTAAAAGCTGAAGTATCAAACCTCTATCTTAAGAATCTCTTTGAGGAAAAGGACTTAAGCTATGTCGGCTACCTGATATCCATATTGATGCTGATGGGCATTATGATAGGAGGGTTACTATGAATACGAAAAGCTTAATAATAACCTTGATAACCGTAATCCTTGCCCCGGTTGTGGGATGCATACTTGCGGGAATAGAGCGGAAGCTTTCCGCAAAACTGCAGCACAGGGTAGGCCCCCCGATAATTCAGCCTTTTTATGACTTTGTAAAGCTGTTCAACAAGGAAACTGTAGTGGTAAACAAGTATCAGAATTTTTATATTGTAACTTACCTGATTTTCATAATGGCTTCAACAGTAATGTTTATCTTGGGCATGGACCTGCTGATGATTCTCTTTGTTTTCACCATTGCCAATATTGCGCTCATAATGGGGGCTGCCAGCACCGGTTCACCCTACAGCAGGCTGGGAAGCAAGAGAGAAGTAATAAATATGATAGTATATGAACCCATACTCATCCTCTTCATTGGAGGGATATATATCGTTTCGGGTTCCTTCAGAATAACGGGCATAGAGGGTCTGAGCATGCCTCTTATCGCATATATGCCGCTGGTTTTCATTTCGATGCTTATAGTAATGCTCATTAAGTTTAAAAAGTCTCCCTTTGACTTTTCGGGCTCTCATGAAGCCCATCAGGAATTAGTTAGAGGTATAATTACCGAATTCTCGGGGCCTGGACTTGCATTAATGGAGCTTGCCCACTGGTACGAGTACATTTTCCTGCTTGGGCTCATGTACCTGTTTCTCAGCACTAATATCTTTGCAGGCATTGCTCTTGCAGTATTCACCTACCTGTTTACCATACTTATAGATAATATATCTGCAAGGGTAAAGTGGCAGTGGATGCTGAACCGCATATGGCCGGTGCTCAACCTCTTATGCATTGCCAACGTACTTTGTATCTTTGCTATCAATTCCTTATAGTATGGAGGGGTGATTTTAATGGCAATTTTATCGAATTTAATGGGCAAATCCCCGTGGGTTGTTCACGTTAACTGTAACAGCTGTAACGGCTGCGACATCGAGTATCTGGCCTGTATAACTCCCTTGTATGACGCGGAACGCTTTGGAGTGAAAAATATCGGTTCTCCAAAGCATGCGGATATAATGCTGGTTACAGGTTCGATAAACCACAAGAATGTCAAGGTTTTAAAGAATATATATGATCAGATACCTGAGCCAAAGGCTGTAGTGGCTGTAGGCGCCTGTGCCTGCACCGGAGGCATTTTCCATGACTGCTACAACGTCATAGGAGGAGTAGACAAAATACTGCCGGTGGACGTTTATGTGTCCGGCTGCTGCCCGAAGCCTGAATCTATCATGGACGGCATACTGGAGGCTGCAGGGATACTGGAGGAAAAGAGGAAAGCACTAAAGAACACCAAGGAGGTAGTGGCTGCGAAATGATTACGGAATGTAAAATCGTTGACAAGAAGGATATCGTAAAAGAATGCCAGGAACTTAAGGATAAGGGCTACAGATATGTAGCGGTGACCTGTGAAAAACTCGAGAACGGTCTGGAGCTTACATACCACTTTGATCTTAATTACGAAATGACCCATCTCAGGGTTCCTGCAGACTTCAAGGATACCATACCGAGTATTTCAAATGTGTTTATTGCAGCGTTTCTTATAGAAAATGAGTACCAGGACCTATTTGGCCTTACCTTTGAGAACTTGATAATCGACTATAAGGGCCATTTATATCTGACAGCAGATGGTCCTTCGGTACCACTGGGATAGGAGGGGGTTTTATCATGTCAAAAACAATCATACCCTTTGGCCCACAGCATCCGGTGCTGCCGGAACCGCTGCAGCTGAAGCTTGCATTACAGGAAAATGTAGTTGTTGAAGCCATACCTTCCATAGGTTATGTGCATAGAGGGCTGGAGAAGATTGCAGAGCTTAAGGATTTCAATCAGTCCGTATATATAGTTGAACGAGTCTGCGGAATCTGCAGTTTCATGCATTCCATGGCCTATGTACGGGGTATTGAGGATATAATGAATGTCAAGATACCGGAAAGGGCAGAATATATAAGAGTAATTTTTGCGGAAATCTCAAGAGTTCAGAGCCATCTGCTGTGGCTGGGCCTGCTGGCCGATGCCTTCGGTTATGAGAGCTTGTTCCTGGAAGTTTGGAAATACAGGGAACAGATTATGGATATACTTGAGATGACTACCGGAAACAGAGTAATCATCTCCGAAAACAAAGTCGGCGGAGTCACCCATGACCTAACAGACGAGCACGTGAAATTCATTCTGGAGACCATCGACAGTGTTGAAAAGAATGTAAGAAAAGTTGATGATGTTTTCCTAAAGTCCTATACCGTAAAGCAGAGGCTTGTTGGCGTTGGAGTGCTGTCTCATGAGGATGCACTGGCCTACTCGCCGGTTGGCCCCATGGCAAAGGCTTCGGGAATAAACCTTGATTTAAGAGTTACCGGCTACAGTGCCTACAAGGCTCTGACCTTTGAACCCTTTGTGGAGACTTCTGGCGATTCCTATGCAAGATGTGTGGTAAGGCTTAAGGAAGTATACCAGTCCTTCGATTTGGTTAGACAGGCTATTGCAAAGCTTCCTTCCGGAGATATAACAGTTGCTGTTAAAGGTTTTCCAAAAGGCGAAACTATTTCAAGGCTTGAGCAGCCCCGAGGAGAGGCAATCTATTATATGAAAGGCAATGGAACGAAGAACTTGGACAGGTTAAAGATA